>JAKSQV010000006.1 GCA_024403935.1 Ruminococcus sp.
CAGCAGCAGCCGCGCTATCCGATCAGCCGCACGCCAGCCTCAGCATCACCCACTGCCCGATTGTGCAGATTGAGCAGACAAATTTTGCTTTTGGTTTCTGATTGTATTATACACTGCCCCCATAGAGTTTTGCAACTCACATTCTGACTTTTTGGTGCACAATATGAATATATATCATAAAATTATATTTTCACACTTTCTTAATATAATTCAGTTTACAACTTTCCTCTTTCTTTTGCCGCTTTTTTGTTGCTTTTGTCAGTGAGCGCAGGATAAAGCTGCATTTTCTCGCGTTTCTCTCGCTTTTTGACCGTATTGTTAAATACACTATTGTATTTTTGTGCAACTTTTTATCACAAAGGCATTGTTTTTTTTGCTTTTTTGTGCTATAATTTGTCCATAGAGTATTTATATATGCCAAAAGCTGTATATTTGTTTACAATACGTATATTCTTTCAACCTTTATACAGAAAATGACTGTTCAGAGTATCGTCATTTTCACGCACAGCGACACAGATACTTATATTACAGTTTTCTCTATATTATATATAGTGTGAATCATTTCACACAGCTCGGACATTGGGCTGTGTACGATGCTCTGTGCCGATGCATATTGTAATTGTCTGCATAATCAGAAGAAGTACATACAAAACAGACTGTTCTTCTGTGGACAGCACAGACAGGTTTTGTACAGCATCAGTATTTTGTCCGTATATATTCTGTGGTTTCATTTCCGAAACCCGGCAGTTGTACTCTATTGCTCAACTATCTGCTCAGCTTATACCTGCTGACACATACATGAGAAATGTAATATCGAGCTTATGCCGACATGAGCGCTTATGCGTTCATTCGCTTAATTATTCTCACAACTAAAACGGCTATTCAATTCATGAAAGGCAAGGTGAAATGTATGAAAAAAAACAAAAGACTATTAGCTGTTCTGACAAGCATTGCCGCTGCATTCTCTCTTTTTGTAATGTTCGTTCCCGAGGCAATGTCTGCCGACAACTCGACTTCTCTGATATGCCTTAGCGGCGACAAGCCGGTTTCAGGCATGAAATGGAAGATCTACCACATCGGTGAGATCCGTGGCAACGAATGTGTTCTGACAGGTGCTTACGAGGACTATGCTGTTGACCTCACCAATCTTACGTCCGAAAACATAAACGGTACTGCAAAGGCTCTTGAAAGCTTCGTGCTCGGCAACAACCTTCCGTATCTTGCCGAAGGCAGTACAGATGGGAACGGAACTGCTTCCTTCTCCTCTCTTGATCCCGGACTCTATCTTGCTGTTTCTCAGAGTGTCAAAATTGAACACGAAGCTTATGTAGCCTGTCCTCTGCTCTTTGAGGTAAAAGGCGGCAACAGCGGCGAAAGCACCATATTCCCGAAAATGTACAGCACCAACACCCTCGCAGGCTACGAGGAGTATTACACACTGAAAAAAGTATGGGTCGACAACGACAACAACGCACAGATGCGTCCCGAATATGTCACAGTTGATCTTTTCAAGAACGGTGAGATCTCAGACACGATCACACTCAGCGAGGATAACGGTTGGGAGTACAGATGGGAGAACCTCGACCCCGCCGACGAATGGCGTGTAGTTGAGCGCAATATTCCTCAGAAGTACGAAGTTATCGTGGATTACAATTCATCACAGTATCTCATTAAGAACACTTACAATCCTTCACGCAAAACAACAGGCGGATACGAAACAAACACAGCTTCAGCTACAACTACTATCTCCACTACGACTGTCACAACAACAGCAACAGCAACAACAACACTTCCTCCTGCTTCCACTACGGTAACTGAGCCGAAGCTTCCGCAGACAGGACAGCTCTGGTGGCCCATAGTTCCCCTTACCACCGGCGGATTTGTTCTGTTATTCACCGGACTTGCAATGAATAAAAGAAAAGACGATGAAGAATAAACTTAGAATATTGTTTATACTGACAGGAACAGTGCTGATTCTTTCAGCACTGTTCCTGTGCTTGTATAATATAAACGAAAGCAAACGTGCGTACAAGGATTCCGAGAATACACTCGCAGAGCTCAAAACGGCGATCCCTGAGCCTGTCGAATCTACAACAGGCGCATTAATGACCACTCTCGAATCCGATCTCTTCGCACCGTATGAAACTGTTACAACAACGGCTGCTCCCGAACCTGCGAAGATAGAGCTTGACGGAAGGCTCTACTGCGGTTACCTTACCTTGTCATCATTAGGAATGGAGCTGCCCGTAGCCGATAGTCTCACCTATCCTGCACTCAGGACTTCTCCGTGCAGATATTCAGGCTCAGTCAGCGAGGGCGATCTCGTCATCGCTGCCCACAACTACAACAGCCACTTCGGCAGGATCAAGGAACTCCTTGATGGTGATGTCATCATCTTCACCGACTGCAGCGGTACAAGCTACAGCTACACCGTTGTAAACGTCGAAAGTGTCAACGGTACGGATGTCTCATATATGCTCGATAACAGCTCGGATGAATGGCAGCTCACGCTCTTCACCTGTGACCTCAGCGGAAGAAGCCGTGTTGCAGTACGCGCCGCAATAAATCAATAAAAAAGCTCCCACAGCGCAATAACGCGATGTGGGAGCTTCTGTGCGGACATTATTCCTATCATCAAGCAGTCCGCATCCCCAAGCCGTTCCAAAACGGCTCATTTCCCCGAAAAACAGTTTTCATTCATCGTGAAAATGTTCAGCTGCTCAGTTGACAGAATAAAACAGAACGATATAATGCATATCTTCTCTGCTTTGATTTTAACATATCTCAGGAGGTTTGTCAAGTGGAAAACGAGTTTGAACCGCAGAATTTTCGCTGCAAACGTATCAATCATGCAATCGAGGTAAGTGCGCAGATGTTTCTGCAAAGCGGCATCGACAACGTAAAAATGACAGATATTGCCGATGAATGCGGCATAGGTGTTGCCACACTCTATCGCTATTTCAGTTCAAAAACAGAACTCGTCATTTCTGCCATGACATATATGTGGGAGGAAACCAAAAAGATGTTCAGCGGCGTGTTTGAGTCGCCTTCCTTCAAGGAACAGACGGGACTCAAGCAGTGCTCTGACCTGATGCGTATGTTTATCGTCCTGTATGAGTCACGCCCTGCTTTTATGAAGCTGCTCGGCGAGTTTGACCTCATGGTGCTGCGTGAAAAGATACCAAAGGAGAAGCTCGTTGACTACGAGAAATCAATACTCAACTTCTACCCCGTGTTTGAATCGGCTTATCACACAGGTCTCAAGGACAACAGCATACGCGAGATCGAGAATTTTCAGCTTTTTTACGTTTCATTTGCTCACACCTATATGGAGCTGGGCAAGAAACTGCTTCAGGGTGAGATACTCCCCTCCGATGACTTCTCTCTCGGAGCAAAGGAGCTTGAAACCGTAATTGATGCTGCTGTATACTATATGAAAAAAGTCTGACGAAGGAGGAAGCTCTGATGATATCACTCGAATCCGTAACATTTTCATACGAATACGGCGATGAGATCTTCACCGTCCGGACTCGCCGAAGCATAAAGAATGACCTCGTTTCGCTCAACGTTTCCACAGAAGGAGACGTCTTTTCCGCATCAGTCGAGAGCTCTGACGAGATCATCATAACCGAGCTGACAGCACGCTTCCGCTTCGGCTACTGCGAATCAGACCGTATATTCCTCAACGGCTACCAGTCGTGGACAGATTCATACGAGCACACGATATACGACAAGATGAAGGGTATTGACCACATTCCTTACGCTATCAACGACAAGCACGCTTTTTCCCAGTACGGCGACTATTCTTTCACGGATTATCCCTGTATTCAGGGTGAGCTTCACGGCTGGAGCTACGGATACATCCGCTCAGATGACAACTACAGCTTTGTCGGCTCGCTGTCAGAGGACTGCGGCTTCACACTCATCAGGACCAAAGCCTACTCGGATGAAATTGTCTTTTCAAAGGACTGCCGTGGTCATGCCATGTGCGGTAAGTATGACGGACTGAAGCTCTACCTTGCAAGCGGTCCGGAAAAAGAGGTTTTCGACGGTTATTTCGACCTCCTCGGAGTAAAGCCCCGTCCCGGAGCAAAGCCTGTATTCGGCTATACAAGCTGGTACAGTCACTATCAGAACATCAGCTCTGATATTCTCGGGGCTGAACTGCGTGCGATTTCAGAGCAAAAATACAAGGCAGACGTTTTCCAGATAGATGACGGCTGGCAGTCGGTCGTAGGTGACTGGCTGTACACCGACCACAGCAAATTCCCCGAAGGTATGAAAAACGAAGCCGAAAGCATAAGAGCATCGGGAATGATCCCCGGAATATGGCTCGCACCCTTTATCTGCGAGGAAAACTCTATCCTGTATATGACACACAAGAGCTGGCTCCTCCGCAATGAGGACGATACATTCGTAAAAGGCGGCTCGAACTGGTCGGGATTCTATGTGCTTGATATATACAATCCCGATGTACGCGACTATATCCGCAATGTTTTCGACACCGTGATAAACACATGGGGATTCAGATTCCTCAAGCTCGATTTTCTCTATGCAGCCTGCATCATCCCGCGCCGCGATAAAACACGCGGTCAGGTCATGGCTGATGCAATGGACTTCCTCCGCGAATGTGCAGGCAATGCCCTGATACTCGCCTGCGGAGTGCCTCTTGCATCTGCTTTCGGCAAGGCTGACTACTGCCGTATAGGCTGCGATGTATCCTTGGACTGGGACGACAAGCCGTATATGCGGTTTGCCCACCGTGAGCGTATCAGCACCAGAACGACCATCCTCGACACCGTTTTCCGCCGTCAGCTCAACGGACGCGCATTTCTCAGCGATCCTGATGTGTTCATGCTCCTGAACAACGGAAGCACAATGACGACAGCTCAGAAAATGGCTCTCGGAGAGGTCAACGCCTCAGCAGGAAGCGTGCTGTTCACATCTGACGATATGGCGTTCTACGGCGATGAGGAGATGCGTCTGCTTGGCGGCTTCATGAGAATGCGCGATGCAGAAGTGACCTCCGCCTCAATGGATGACAATGAACTCATCGTAACATATAAGCTCGGCGAAAAGCTCATCACCAGAACATATAAGATATAGCAGAGAGATGATACTGCCGTATACGAAAAGCACCTGTATGGGAATCCCCCTTACAGGTGCTCTTTATTATCTTCTGCCAAGACTCTTTTCATCATCTGAAGCATGATCGTGTTCAAGAATAAAATCGTATATCTCCTGAGCAGTCGTATATGCAACTCCGACATAGCTGTCCGCACAGCCGTAATACAGAGCTATCCTGCCCGTATCAGAATCGTGCAGAGTCGCACACGGAAAGCATACATTCGGCACGAATCCGCGTTCCTCGTACCACTCCTCGGGAGTAAGCACATAGCTTGCGCTGCGGTGAAGCACCATTGACGGCTCGTCAATATCGAGTATTGCCGCACCTACACTGTATACATAGCCGTTGCAGGTGTTTACCACTCCGTGATAGAACAGCAGCCAGCCCTTGTCCGTCTCAATGGGAGCAGCTCCGCCGCCGACCTTCAGATTCTCCCACCAGCAGCCCGTCCTGCCCATGACATGACGGTGACGTCCCCAGAACTCCATATCTCTGCTCTCGCTGAGAAAGATGTCGCCGAACGCTGTGTGCCCGTTATCGCACGGGCGCGAGAGCATCACAAAATTGCCGTTGATCCTGCGCGGGAAAAGCACAGCGTTCCTGTTGTAGGGCAGAAACGGGTTCTCGATGCGTGTGAAGTGCCTGAAATCCTTTGTTTCAGCTATGCCTATCGAAGCACCGTACATATCCTGACACCACATCGCATAATAGGTGTCATCGACCTTCACAAGCCGCGGATCATAGGCGTATATCGGTTGGAACGGCTCTCCGTTCTTGTCGTAGAATGGTATCTTCTCCTGCTCGAAATCCCAGTGGAGCGCGTCCTTGCTCCTTCCGAAGAAGATGTGTGATACGCCGTCGCGCTGTTCGCCGCGGAACACGCCGACAAAAGCTCCTTCATAAGGAATGACCGCACTGTTGAATACCCGTGCGACATTCGGGATCGGATTCCTGCCTATCACAGGATTCCCGGTATGCCGCCACATCGGAGCGGTACAGCCGGCAGGCTTGTCCTGCCACGGCATATTTGGAAGAGAGGGACATATAAGCTTGATGTCTGACATAACTAACTCCTTAAATCACTTAAATCAAATTAAATAAAATGTAATCTTCCGATACTTTAAGTATACATCTGTTTATCCCGCTTGTCAACACCTGCAACGCCCTTTCGAGAACTTTGTAGACTTCACCTAATACAGCACGCCGTATTTGTATATCATACAGAATGGCAGCTTAAATTATCCGCGGCACAGATTAACTTATCCCCTGCCGCAAAATTTCAGATGCACCATTGCCATTAAAGAAAATATGTGATATAATAGAAGAAAGTGATTTTTATAACAATCTTTATGAAAGGACATACTGCCATGAAAATACAGGAACTCTGCTCCGCATTATCAGGCGGACACCTTGATGCGCGTTTCCGTGAGCTCTACGGCAGCGGCAAGCACGAATACCTCAGGCAGCGTGCCCGCTACCTGAGTGCAGCCGAACACTTTTCACGTCTCTGTCCCGAATGCAGTGACGTTCGCGTATTTTCCGCTCCGGGCAGGACGGAAATCGGCGGCAATCACACCGACCACCAGCACGGCTGCGTACTCGCAGCGGCAGTTGATCTCGATATCATCGCCCTTGTCAGCTTTACCGATGACGGCTTTATACGCATACATTCAGAAGGACACGAGCCGAGCGAGACTGACCTCTCCGATCTCTCTCCGCGCAGCTCGGAGCAAGGCACCTCCGATGCCCTGATACGGGGAATAGCTGCCGGATTCGCTGAAAGAGGCGTGACTATCGGCGGCTTTACGGCGTATATTACATCTGATGTACCTGTCGGGAGCGGTCTTTCGTCATCGGCAGCATTTGAAAATCTTATCGGCACGATCATCGGCCGCGGCTTCGGCGACGGAAGCATCGGAGCTGTGGAAACAGCAAAAATAAGTCACTTTGCCGAGACACAGTATTTCGGCAAGGCAAGCGGACTTATGGATCAGATGGTCAGCTCAGTGGGTGGTTTTGTCGCCATAGATTTTGAAAACACCGATGATCCTGCAATAACTCCCGTAGATTTTAACTTCAACGGCGCAGGTCACAGCCTTTGCATCACCGACACCAAGGGCAGCCATGCTGACCTGATCGGCGAATACGCCGCTATCCCTGTGGAAATGAAAACCGTCGCCGACTGCTTCGGAGCAGAATTTCTCAGCGAAGCAGACGAAGACGAATTCTACGCACGGCTCCCTGAGCTCAGGGAAAAATGCTCCGACAGAGCCATTCTCCGTGCTGCACACTTCTTCGCAGAAAGCGAACGTGCCGTGCTTGAAGCTGAAGCTCTCGCAAGCGGCGACCTTGAGGAGTTTTTCCGCCTTGTCAATGAGTCGGGCACATCATCTGCGGAGCTTCTCCAGGAGCTCTGTCCGACAGGTAAAACAGACAAACAGGAAATACCGCTTGCAATAATGCTGAGCAAGCGTGTACTTGGCGGATGCGGTGCAGTCAGAGTTCACGGCGGAGGATTTGCAGGCACGATACAGGCCTTTGTACCGACCTATCTCGCCGGAACATACGCCGCCGAAATGGACAGAATATTCGGTAACGGAGCCTGCCGCATTCTTTCGATAAGACCTGTCGGCGGAACAGAGATATTGCTCTGAAACATTACATGCCCGAACCTTCACGTTCTGAGCATACATTACTATATAGAAAGGATAGAATGATGGAAGAGCCCGAAAAAATAACCCGACTGATACCCAAGCGAAAAAAAAGCTTTCGCCGACTGATATTCAGCCGAGCCTTTCTTATTATCGCTCTGCTTATCGTGCAGATAGTCATACTTGTCGCCATATATTTCCAGTTCACCGAGTATCTGCCGCAGGCAAAGGTGCTGCTCGGGCTGTTTTCACTGCTGATGGTATTCCACCTGTTCAACTGTGAAATGGACTCGACCGCCAAGCTGACATGGCTCGCACTTATCACACTCTTTCCTATCCCCGGAGCTATGCTGCTGTTCTTCACAAAGCAGGACTTCGGTCATATCAAACTAAAGAAAAGCGTCATCAGCGTTATTTCAGAATCCAAAGAGATGCTTCCGCTGCACAGTGAGATACTCGATGAGCCCGAGCTTGCCAGATCAGGTACGGATTCGCTCTGCCGCTACGTCAATTGTACGGGCTGCTTCCCGATATACAACAACACCGATGTCACATACTTCCCGACAGGTGAAGATGTATTTGAGGCTATGCTTGAGGAACTCGAAAAAGCCGAGCACTTCATCTTCATGGAATACTTCATCGTTGCCGAAGGATATATGTGGGGAAAGGTACTCGATATTCTCGCGCGGAAAGCACAGCAGGGCGTTGACATCCGGTTGATGTTTGACGGGATGTGCGAGATGTCAACTCTCACACACGATTACCCGGCACGTCTTGCAAAGCTCGGTATCAAGTGCAAAGCATTCGCACCGATACTGCCTTTTCTCTCAACATACTACAACTACCGTGACCACCGCAAGCTGCTTGTTATTGACGGAAACATCGCCTTCAACGGAGGCGTGAATCTTGCCGACGAATACATCAATCAGCGCGTGTGCTACGGTCACTGGAAGGACTGTGCCGTAATGCTTCGCGGAGAGGCAGTGCGAAGCTTCACGCTGATGTTCCTTCAGATGTGGAACGTTGACGAAGCAGAGCATCAGTGGGACGAATGGCTGAGTGCTTCATACGACACTGAGCAGGAATACTGCGGCTATGTGATACCGTATGCAGACTGTCCTCTTGATGATAAAAAGGTCGGCGAGACCGTATACATTGATATTCTTAACCGCGCAACCGAATATGTTCACATCATGACACCATATCTCATTCTCGACGGCGAAATGGAAAATGCCATACGGTTTGCAGCAGAGCGCGGCATAGACGTAAAGCTGATACTTCCCGGAATCCCTGACAAGAAAGCTGCCTATGCGCTTGCAAAGACGCATTACTCAGGTCTTACGAAGGCAGGCGTGAAAATATACGAGTATACTCCCGGCTTCGTTCACTCGAAAGTGTTTGTAGGCGACGGCGAGAAGGCTGTGGTCGGCACCATAAACCTCGATTACCGCAGTCTGTACCACCATTTTGAGTGTGCAACATATATGTACAAGACAAAGTGCATTTCCGAAATAGAGGCTGATTTTCAGAAGACTCTCGCACAATGCCGCGAGGTCACTCCCGAGACTATCAGACATGAAAAGCTTTTCTACAAGGTCACGGGCGAGCTGTTGAAGCTGGTTGCACCTCTGTTCTGACACTATATCATATTAACCTCAGGGCGTTTCGGCAGCAAAGCCGTCAAACGCCCTTTCATTTTACCTGCCCACTCAACTAACGGTTGAATTTCGTAAAGATACAATCGCTTGAAATCAACTTTCGGATGTGATATAATGCAGTTATAGGACAAACAATTAAAGTAATTTGTAAACGTTTACGCAGTTCATCCACAATTTCACAAAAGGGAGGACGCTCTCAAAATGAAGTTGAACTTTAATGAAAATCTCGTCAGGTACAGAAAAAGAGCAGGTCTCACACAACAGCAGCTTGCACAGAAGCTTTCTATCACACCGCAGGCTGTCTCAAAGTGGGAAAAGGGCAGCTATCCCGACTGCGAGCTTCTTCCGAAGCTTTCGCAGATATTGGACGTTTCCCTCGATGTTCTGTTCGGGCTGAAGGACGAGGACGGAAAGATCAGCCTTAATACAGCCGTTATCGAAGAAGTAGGCAAGCTTGATGAAGCGGAGAAGGGCAAGCGTGCAATGGAGCTGATATATACTCTGCTCTGTGCATTCAGAACGGGACCGAGTCCCGAGCACGCAAGTCTTCCTGAAAGCTTCACGCGCGAGACCTACGCTCAGGTACGCACGGACAACGCGCTCGCCATCGCGCGTCTGAATCCGGATATGCAGTACGCCTGCTTCATGCGTATACCCGAAAACGGCATAAACAGCTATTTTTCCATTGAGCCTCGCCTGCTTGAGCTGTTCTCTCTGCTGTCGGACGAAAACGCAATGAAGGTAATATCCTATGCCGAGACTCTCAGCAGAAACAACATCCTTACAAAAGAATGTATCTCCAAGGAGCTCGGTATGCCGAGCGAAACGGTATCTGTCATAGTTGACCGCTGCGAAAAGCTGGGCATCATGTGGCAGCTCACTGCCAACACGGGCGGTGAGACCTTTCCGATATACGGCTATGTTCATAACGTGCCGCTCGTCGGGATACTCACCCTCGCAAAGTCGCTCGTCAATTACATATCCTTCCCGGAGCCCGACATTGACTCATGGACGAGAGCGCCCTTCAGACATAATTCACAGGACACAGATACAGAAAAAGAATAGAAAACATGAATTTATAGGCACTTATATATTGAAACGGAGGAAAAGAAACATGATAAAGAAAAGCTTTGCCGCACTCCTTGCAGGCATCTGCACCGTTGCATCAGCTTCCTCTCTGCCTGTGGCGACAGGCTCGGCTGAGGATGCTTATGCAATGAACGTATCAGTCAGGCTCGACGGCAGTAAGAAAGAGATAAGCCCTTACATCTACGGCGTTAACGAATACGCCAACTCATCCAACCTCAAGACCATGAAGGTCAACAGCGTACGTCAGGGCGGAAACCGTCTCAGCGGCTACAACTGGGAGACAAACTACTCCAGCGCAGGTGAGGACTGGATAAACAGCAACGACGACCACTACGGCAAGCCCTCGAACGGTCCCGCTTATGCTGCCGCATCATTCTCAAAGACCTGCGAGAAGTATAATATCCCCTACAAGATGACCACTCTCCAGATGTGCGGATATGTTGCCGCAGATATGAAAGGCACTGTAAAGGAAAACGAGGTCGCTCCCTCCGAACGCTGGAACAAGGTCGAGTTCCGCAAAGACGGCGAGCTTTCACTTGAGCCCGACCTCACGGATGATACCGTATACATGGACGAGTATGTGAACTACCTTGTCAAGACATTCGGTGACGCTTCCACAAAGACAGGCTTTCAGGCCTTCTCGCTCGACAACGAGCCTGCTCTCTGGAACGACACACATCCGAGAATGCACCCCGAGGAAATGACAAACAAGGAGCTTGTCTCCAAGTCTGTCGAGCTCGCAAAGGTAGTCAAGGAGATAGACCCCAAGGCTGAAGTATTCGGACCTGCATTCTGGGGTATGCTCCCCTGCATACAGGCAGGCGAAAGCGGAAACGGCTTCACCGATCCCGAGTGGCAGGCTGTAAAGAATGATTACGACTGGTATCTCGACTTCTATCTCAAGCAGATGGCTGATGCCGAAAAGGAAAGCGGCAAGCGTCTTCTCGATGTTATCGACGTTCACTACTATTCACAGGGACTTAACAGTGATGACGACATACTTCAGGCGGCAAGAAGCCTCTATGACCCCACCTATGTTGAGTCAAGCTGGCTCCAGCCCACATTCAAGCAATTCTTCCCGTTCATCCCTGCAATAAAGAAGTCCATTGACAAGTATTATCCCGGAACTAAGATCGCGATCACCGAGTACAACCTCGGCAACATCTCCAAGGAGAAGGAAACAGGCAAGGATATCAGAACAGGTATCGCCGAGGCAGAAGCTCTCGGATGCTTTGCTGCAAACGATGTTTACTTCGCAACATACTGGGGCACTATCCCCGATTGTCCGTTTGTTGAGTCCGCTATCAACCTCTACACCAACTATGACGGCAAGGGCGCAGCTTTCGGTGACACTCTCGTTGAAGCTGAAACAGAGGACCTCTCAAAGTCCTACGCTTATGCAGCTATCAACGGCAAGGACGATTCACAGGTAACGGTCGTCCTCGCAAACAAGGACAAGACAAAGCCTGAAAAGGCTGTTATCGAGCTGACAGGCGCATCAAGCACCTACAAGAGCGCAACTGTCTATGCTGTAACTCAGGATCACAGCGACATCAGAGTCGTAAGCATCGACAACGAGGTCAAGGACAACAAGGTAACAGTTGAGCTCCCTGCCCTCTCGTTCGCACAGGTAGTACTCTCCGATAAGGAAAGCGACGCTGAGATATACGTTGCTCCCGACATTGAAACAAAAGAGATTGAGTACAAGTTCGATGAGCTTGAGCTTTCACAGAACGGCTTCCCGATGATCCCCATTGAGGACAAGGAGCACATCAAGTCCATCATCATCAACTGCACAGCAAACTGCTCAACAGGTGCAGCATGGTACTGCGGCGGCGGCGGACTCTGCTTCAACAAGCTCAAGTCCCTTGACGGTGCAACTGCGTACGGCTGGGGCAACAAGTCCTTCGGCTACAGCGGATCGGGCGATGTTGAGGTAGCCATGGACAGCACATTCACTATCCCTGACCCCGAAAAGCCCGATGCCTCACTCGAAGTAGATGCTGACTACGACGATACATTCATCGAGTTCCAGGACTGGTGGAAGTCTTCCGCCAACGACGCACAGGGTGCTGACGTATCCGTAACATATAACACGATTAAAGTCGTATACGAATATGACCACACAGGCGAAGGCAGCACTACGACCTCCGCAACTACCACTTCAGGCACAACAACTACTACTGCAACAACGACAGCTTCCACAGGAAGCTCATCGACCGCACTTCTTCCCGCTGCAACACTCATCGGCGATGCCAACCTCGACAAGAAAGTAACAGTCGCTGATTCAGTAGCAATACTCCAGTCTATCGCAAACAAGGACAAATATGCACTCAAGCCTGAGGGCGCAGCCAATGCAGACTGCTGCGATCCCGGCGACGGCATCACAGGAAAGGATGCACTCGCAATACAGAAGCTTGATGCAAAGGCAATCGAAAAGCTGCCTGAAATTTCCAAGTAAATCTCACAAATCTCTCTGACAGATTGCAGGCTGCCGTCTATAACCGTTGGTTTATAGTACGGCAGCCTGCTTTTTGCTAAGCGAGTGAAAAAGAATGGTCATCCGTTACCATTCCGTTTCTGACAGGCACACTCACTCCGCAGCATTTCTCTCGTTCATTTTTCACAAACGGCAGTCAAAACGCAGCGAAGGTTTTTATACTCCGTCATATTTACCAACACATTTGCGAACGTATGTGCGCATATCCTTTGTTATTATTGGCATATTGCACAAATGTAGTTGTTAAAACTTGTCCGTATCGTACTCCATATGCAAATTTTCTTTCATTTTTGCAAAAAAAGCTTGCAGTTTTTTGTGTAATGTGATAAAATATAGTGATACTTGAAATTGACGATACTGCTTTTTAACACATTTATAAAGGAGAAATATATGGCAAAGATAAAAGCTGCCGTGATTTTCGGCGGTACGGCTCAGGAGCATGAGCTGTCACTTGCCTCTGCCGCAGAGGTTATCCGCAATATCCCGACAGACAAATATGACGTTACCTGCATCGGCATCACAAAGAAGGGACGCTGGCTCTACTTCCCCGGAGACGTGGAAGAAATAGCTGACGGAAGCTGGGAGATGAATCCCGACAATGCTTCTGCAATACTCTCCCCTGACCCGCTTCACCGCGGCATAGTCGTCATCGAGGACGGCGATGTGACAGTCCGCAGGATAGACGTGGCATTCCCCGTGCTTCACGGGAAAAAAGGCGCGGACGGCACGATTCAGGCTTTGCTTGATATGTCATGCATCCCCTATGTGGGAAGCGGACATCTTGCCGCAGCCTCATGCATGGATAAATCACACACCCACATGATGCTCGATGACTATGGCATTGCCACAGCAGACTGGAAGCTCATAACCCAGCGTGACATCAACTGCATTGACAAACGCTGTGAGGAAATAGCCGCTGCGCTCGGCTTTCCTGTCGTTATCAAGCCCGCAAACAGCGGATGCAGCGCAGGCACTACCATTGCTCATGACATTGATGAGCTCAACACTGCCGTAAAGGTAGCATTCTCAAATGACAACAAGGGCCTCGCTGAAAAGTATTGCGAGGCACGTAAGCTTGAAGTGGCTGTTTTCGGCTACGATTCGCCTATCGCCTCAAACGTCGGAGAAATACTCTCGTTAGGAAAGAAATACAATCCAACAGAGGTCAGAAAAAACAGCGGCGATGACTTTATTATACCGGCAGACCTCCCCGATGAGCTTGCCAAAAACATCCGCAGCACCGCAATAAAGACATTCAAGGCACTCGGATGCAGGAGCCTCGCAAGAGTGGACTTCCTCCTCACTGAAGACGGCAAGCTACTGCTCAATAAAACAGTCACCTCTCCGGGACTCAGACAAAACAGCGTTTTCCCCAAGCTGATGGCACAGTTCGGAATAGATATGCCCGAGCTGACTGATATGCTCCTTGAGCAGGCATTGGAAAACTCGGAAAGGGCATACTGATGAAAAAAGACGTTCTCATTTCGCTGACAAGCATACAGTGGCAGGACGATGAAAAAAACGAAACGGAGCTTCTGACGCGTGCCTCGCTCTCAAGAGCAGGCTCACGGGACATCATTTCTTATGAGGACACCTCCGCAACAGGCTTTGAGGGCTCTGTTACCACTATCACTGTTGACGGAAGCAGCTCCGCCTCGATAATCAGACGCGGAACAGCCAATTCTGTGCTGTCCCTCGAGATCGGCAGGAAGCATTACTGCCAGTACGGCACGCCGTTCGGTGATATGCGCATCGGCGTATACACGCACGCTATCAATAATACCATTGAGAAAGACGGGCGGCTGTATATGAAGTACACCCTCGATCTGAATTCGTCCTATCTCTCCGACAACGAGATAATAATGAATATCAAGAATCAAAGTTGATTCTCAGCCAAGCATTTTTCAAAGAAAGGATACAAACCTATGTCAGACCTGATCAAATCTGCATCACTTGAGCTCAGAGAGCTCATCAACGATGCGCTGGGCGTTCTCGTAGCAGAGGGGGTAGCTCCCGCCGAAATGCTCCCGTCATTCATCATCGAGATCCCCGCGGACAAATCCCACGGCGACTTTGCTGCAAACACCGCAATGGTGTGTGCGAAGGCGTTCAAGCTTCCGCCGCGTAAGATTGCCGAGCTCATCATCGAAAAGATCGACCTCAGCGGTTCCGCCTTCGAGAGAGCCGAAATAGCAGGACCGGGCTTCATGAACTTCTTCCTCGGCAGGAAATGGTTCAGTGACACTATTGAAAGCGTCCTCACCGAAAAGGAAAGCTACGGCCGCACCGACTACGGCAATGGCAAGCGCATTCTCGTTGAGTTCGTTTCCGCAAACCCGACAGGCCCCATGCACATCGGCAACGCAAGAGGCGGTGCTATCGGAGACTGCCTTGCAAGCGTGCTCGACTGGGCAGGCTTCCACGCAGAAAGAGAGTTCTATGTCAATGATGCCGGCAACCAGATAGAAAAGTTCGGCAAGTCGCTCTCGCTCCGCTATATGCACATCTGCTCCGAAAAAGGTCAGGAGGTGCTCGCAAAGGCTGCCGATACCGAGGAGGTTTGCAGGCTCATCTACGGTGAGGAGGGCAGCTCTGAGGACTTCCCGATGCCAGAGGACGTTTACCTCGGACAGGACATCATCGAGCACGCCAAGAATTACTACGACCTGCACGGAAGCTCCCTCGCAGATGTTTCTGAGGAGGAACGCCGCAAGGCTCTTTCAGATTATGCTCTCCCGATAAATATCGCAGGTCTTGAGCGTGACCTTAAAAAGTACCGCATCGTATACGACAACTGGTTCCGTGAGAGCACTATTCACGCCAAGAATGAAACAAAGCTCGTGGTAGACAAGCTCATGGAGGCAGGCAAGGCTTACGAACAGGACGGTGCAGTCTGGTTCAGGGCTACCGATTACGGCTTGGACAAGGACTTCGTTCTCCGCCGCAGCAACGGTCTGTATACTTATATAGTACCTGATATAGCCTACCACTACAACAAGCTCGTGACACGCGGCTTTGACAAGGCAATAAATGTTCTCGGTGCTGACCACCACGGCTATGTTCCGAGACTGAAGGCTGCTCTGTCAGCTCTCGGAGTCGATGACAGCAAGCTCGATGTCGTGCTCATGCAGATGGTACGCCTCGTCAGAAACGGCGAGACTGTAAAGCTCTCCAAGAGAAGCGGCAAGGCTATCACGCTGGTAACTCTGCTCGATGAGATACCGATAGATGCTGCAAGATTCTACTTCAACCTCCGCGAAGCCAATTCGCAGTTTGAATTCGATCTTGACCTTGCAGTTGAAAAATCTTCCCAGAATCCCGTATTCTACGTGCAGTACGCTCACGCAAGAATATGCAGTATGCTCCGCAACCTTGAAGCCGAGGGTATCGCAGTGCCCGAAAATGCCGATCTTTCACTGCTCACCGATCCGCACGAGATCGAGCTCATACGCCACATTGCTTCGCTTCCTCACGAGATTGAGCTTGCGGCAAAGGCTTATGACCCCGCAAAGCTCACGAAGTACGCTATCGATCTTGCAACGCTGTTCCACCGTTTCTACGATTCCTGCAGCGTGAAGAACGCAGGCTCGGACGAGCTGATGAATGCGCGTATCCTGCTCAGTATCGCAGTTCGCCAGACTCTCCGCAACGTGCTGACCATCCTCAAGATAGATCAGCCTGAAAAGATGTAACGGTATTTCCAAAAGTTACTTTTCGGTTACAAAGCATATCGGCAGTTTAGCAGATTATCACAATGCCGACACACAATTATTGTCCATTATTCAGTCTTTCAAAGAAAAGTTAACAATTTGCTAACAGTTTGTTCACATCTATATGTTACAATCTGTAATATATTCAGACTGAACGACAACCTTTGAAAGCGGAAAATAAAAAATAACAAAGAAGGGTGCAAATTATGTCAAACAGATTATTTCAGGGCTTAGTTCATCAGATGCGCGATACTATCGACGCAACTATCGGTGTTGTCGATGAGACAGCAACCATCATCGCCTGCAGTGACCTTTCACGTGTAGGTACTACAAACGAATTCGTTTCTCTCGACCTCAGCGATTCACACGACATCTTTATCCGCGACGGCTTCACCTACAAGCCCTTCGGCTCACGCGTAAAGCCCGACTATGCGGTATTCGTAGAAGGCGTTGACGATGCTGCTGCAAAATATGCAAGCATCCTCGCTATCACACTCTCCAATATCAAGCAGTACTACGATGAAAAGTACGACCGCAACAACTTCATCAAGAACGTTATCCTTGATAACGTACTCCCCGGAGATATTGTCATCAAGGCAAGAGAGCTCCACTTCAATGCCGAGATCAGCCGCGCTATTTTCCTTATCAGAATAGTTTCTGCAAATGACATCTCTGCATACGACGTTATCCAGAACCTCTTCCCTGACAAGAACAAGGACTTCGTCTTCAACATCACAGAATCCGACATCATCCTCGTCAAGGAGCTCAAGAGCACTGTTGATTCCAAGGACCTCGAAAAGCTCGCACGCTCCATTGCTGATACTCTCAGCAGCGAGTTCTATACCCGTGTAAACGTTGGTATCGGTACTGCTGTAGTTGGTGTCAAGGACCTCGCACGTTCCTTCAAGGAAGCTCAGATGGCTCTCGAAGTCGGCAAGGTATTCGATACGGACAAGGTCATCGTAAGCTACGACAACCTCGGTATCGCCCGTCTTATCTACCACCTCCCGACAACTCTCTGCGAGACATTCCTCCACGAGGTATTCAAGGTAGGCAGCATCGACTCTCTCGATCACGAAACTCTCTTTACGATACAGAAGTTCTTCGAGAACAACCTCAACGTATCAGAGACATCGAGAAAGCTCTTTGTACACAGAAATACCCTCGTATACAGACTCGAGAAGATAAAGAAGCTCACAGGTCTCGACCTCCGCGAGTTCGACCACGCTATCATCTTCAAGATAGCACTTATGGTCAAGAAGTATCTCTCGGCTAATCCCGTTAAATTCTGATAAAAGCACTGTCCGGCTACGGACAGGCTGTGCATGAAAATTGTCCGCGGGGGCTCCCCGCTATAAGGAAGGTGTAACCTTTGGTAGAACTTCAGAACGTATCCGTGACCTATTCCAGCGGCGTTGATGCACTTAACAACGTCAGCCTGAAGATCAACGACGGCGACTTTGCCTTTGTTGTCGGCTCATCGGGTGCGGGAAAAAGTACCATGATAAAGCTTCTTCTCAAGGAGATAGATGCTACGAGCGGAGTTGTTACCGTAAACGGCTACAATCTCGGAAAGCTGAAAAAGAGGAAGATCCCTGAATTCCGCCGCACTCTCGGCTTCGTTTTTCAGGACTTCCGTCTTATCCCATCAATGACCGTTTACGAAAACATCGCATTTGTACTGCGTGTCATAGATGCTCCGCTGAAATATATCAGAAAAAGAGTCCCCTACGTTATCAGCCTTGTTGGACTCCACTCAAAAACAAATTCATATCCCGATGAGCTTTCGGGCGGTGAGAAACAGAGAGTTGCCATTGCAAGAGCACTTGTCAACGATCCTCAGCTCATCATTGCCGACGAGCCTACGGGAAATATCGACCCTGAACTCTCTTACGAGATCGTAGAGCTTCTCAAGGGTATCAACGACCAGGGTACAACAATTCTTATGGTCACCCACGAGCACGACCTCGTCCGCCACTTCGGAGGACGTATCATCAACATCACCGGCGGCGAAATAGTTTTCGACGAAGTAATCACCGGTGCGGAACAGATACTCCCCGAGGAGGAGCTTGCTCAGGCAATGTCAGAAGCCGCAGCAATGGCAAATCAGAACGGCATCATTATTCCCGACCGCCGCATCATGACTCCCGACGGAGAATATGCCGGCTCTGACCTGAACGGAGGTGCCGGACAATGAAGATAAGCGGCTTCAAGTACCTTGCAAATCAGGGTATCGAGAATATATGGAAAAATAAGATGATGGCATTCGCAACATTCTGCGTGCTGCTCATCTCTCTCCTGCTTGTAGGCGGCTCCGCGCTGTTCTACTTCAACATGAACTCAATGATACTCGGTCTCGGCAACCAGAACGAGATCGCGGTATATCTTGATCCTGCCACAGAAGCTGACAGAGTTAAAGCAATACAGACAGAGCTTGGTGAGATGGATAACATCGACTCCGTGGAGTACATCTCCAAGGAGGAGGCATACAACCGTATGCAGAACCAGATACAGCAGGGCAAGGCTATATTCAGCTACATAGACAGCTATGAGTTCATGCCTGACGGCTTCAAGGTGACTGTCGTCAGCAACGACCGCATTGAGGAAACGACTGCTGCAATAGGAAGCATCGAGGAAGTTGAAAGCGCAAGCTCATCTCCGCAGGTCGCAGAGTTTCTCCGCGAGCTCAGAAAGGTAGTCTCAGTAATTGCAATAGCAGTTATCGTGGCTCTTTCCGCTGTCTCAATGATAATGATCTCAAACACAACAAAGGCAAGCGTTTTCGCACGCCGCGAGGAAATACAGATCATGAAGTATGTCGGCGCGACCAACTCGTTCATCAGAACGCCTTTCTTCGTAGAAGGCATGGTGACAGGCTTCTTCGCAGGAGCAGGCGCGTTCTTCATCACATGGGCTGTTTACCGTGCAATATTCCGCATACTCATGGAGCAGGGCACACTCATGCGTGCATTCGGAGTAGGAAGTATCATCCCCTTCGATAAGATACAGCTCTGGGTAGCACTTGCATATCTTGTGGTCGGCGCACTTGTCGGTGCTCTCGGAAGCGTTGTCAGCACACGAAAGCATATCGACGTATAAGAAGCCGTCCGTGTTCGGAAACGGACGGTTCATACAACAGATCTTTTACGATCTGTCCGAAAGGAGTAAGTTGATCAGCAATGAGAAAACTTGCAGTTACCAGAAAGCTTCTTTCTTTCATCTGCTGTACTGCCGTTTCGGTCGGAGCTGTCGCCGCATATCCTGCGGTCACTGACAGATGTCAGGATGTCTCCGCCAAGACCATACAGGAGATACAGGAGGAACGCAAAGCAAATAACGAAAAAATTGCTGCTCTCCAGGGAGAAATAGATGTCCTTGAGGGTGACAAGCAAAGCGAACGTGACTATCAGAACAGTCTCAACGAACAGATAGGATATATCCAGAAGAATATCGACCTTCTCAATCAGGAGCTCGATACTATCGCAACCGACATCAATGCCACTCAGGGCAATATCGTTCTTCTCGATGAGGACATCTCTGCTCAGCAGGAGGAGATCGACAAGAACATCGAGCTGTTCAAGCAGCGTCTCTGCGCAATGTATATCAGCAGCAACGAGAGCTCTGCTTCGGTCATCCTCGGCTCTGACAGCTTTTATGACATTATGTCGCGTGTTCAGATGATAAACCGTATCGCGGAATACGACGATGAGCTTATCGAAAATATACTTGGCGAGATAGACACCCTTGAGCAGTCCAAAAAAGAGATGGAGACTGAAAAGCTCTCCCTCGAAATGAAGCTTGAGGAGCAGGAACTCCGCAAAAAGGAAAAGGCTGACGAAGTCGCTGTACTCAATACACAGCTCATGAAAACACAGGCTGAGATCGACCGCCTTGCACTCGAACAGGAATGCCTTGAGCGCAAGAAGGAAGACGTCGAAGCCTACAACGCTCAGCTCGCAGCAGAGCAGGCTGAGATCGAGGCTGAGATCGCCCGTCAAGCGGCTGAGGCACAGCGCAGATATGAGGAGCAGCTCAGAGCTCAGCAGGCTGCACAGGGCAGCAGCACTGTCGAAACATATTCAGGTCCGATGACCTTTGACGTTAACGCTTCGGCGGCAGGCTTTGCATGGCCTGTACCCGGTCACAGCGGTGTATCAAGTGTCTACGGCTACCGCTGGGGCACTCTCCACGGCGGTATCGACATCAGCGACGGCGGTATTATGGGAGCTCCCGTAACTGCTGCCCGCGGAGGTACAGTCATCAAGGTAAGCAACTCCTGCTCGCATAACTACGGTAAATCGTACTCCTGCGGCTGCGGCGGCGGATACGGCAACTATGTAATGATCGCTCATGACGGCACATATTCGACTCTCTACGGACACCTTACGTCTGCAGCCGTATCAGTCGGATCTTACGTAAATCAGGGCGATGTTATCGGATATGTCGGCTCGACAGGCTGGTCAACAGGCGAACATCTCCATTTTGAGGTGTACTGCAACGGCACCAGATACGACCCGCTCAGCTATGTATCCCCCTGATCAAAACGTCAGGATTAATTATCGGCATCATTCTGTGGGACGCCTCCCTCGGCGTCCCTTTTCAACGTTAACAACCATTTTTTTCCAAAAGAAAGTGATAACCTATGAATAAAAAGATAAGCCTCGGACTGGCCCTGAGCCTTATCGCGGTCTCCATGGCGGTAACGTTCATACTCACCTCGTTCTTCTCTCTCCAGGGCTTCAACAAGAAGGTCGTGGACGTAAATGAGAAGTCCAAGAAGTATAATACGCTGCAGGTCCTCGACGGATATATCCGCGAAAACTACTACGGAGACATCGACGAGAGCAAGCTCAGTGACGGACTTATGAAGGGATACGTTTCAGGTATCGGCGACAAATACAGCCGCTATCTCAACGCCGCCGAGTATCTCACTGAGAAGAATGAAAACTCAGGAGAGCTCGTAGGTCTCGGACTCACCCTTTCCGAGGATGCAAGCGGATATATGCGCATCTCAGAAATAATAGAGGACTCCCCTGCTTTCGATTCCGGACTCACTGAAGGCGACATCATCACCTCAATTGACGGACTTGATGTCAAGGAAGCAGGATTCAGCGAAGCTATGAACGCTATGCGCGGCACCGAGGGTTCACCTGTTACTCTGACGGTACGCCGTGACGGCAAGGAGCAGGAATACTCGTTTGTACGCCGCTCTATCGAGGTCAAGACGGTAAAATCCGAAATGCTCGGCAGCGGAATAGGCTACATCAAGATAACAAGCTTTAAACAGAACACCCCCGAACAGTTCATCGCCGCACTTGAAAGGCTTACCACAAACGGTGCAGAATCGCTGATATTTGATCTCCGCGGCAACAACGGCGGGATCATCTCCGCGCTGCAGGAATGTCTCGATCCGCTTCTCCCTGAGGGAGTGATCGCAGAGGCTGACTATAAAGACGGTCACACCGAGACCATTCTCTACTCAGATGAATCAGAGCTTGATCTGCCGATGGTCACTATCGTAGATGCTGATACAGCAAGTGCAGCAGAGCTTTTCGCGGCTTCACTGCGCGATTTCGGCAAAGCTCCTGTAGTCGGCTCCCAGACTTATGGCAAGGGAGTAATGCAGGAGACAAACGAAATGGAGAATGGCGGAGCTGTCATTCTGACCGTGGCAAAATACCATACTACCAAATCAGACTGCTATGACGGCATTGGTATCACTCCTGATTATCAGATCGAAAACGAAGAAGAAAACATTGATGCACAATACAACAAGGCGGTTGAGATACTTCTCACAGCCGAATAAAGCTTTCGGGAACGGAACACACTAAGAATATTTGCAGGTCACCGGCTATAAACCATTAGTTTGCAGCCGGCAGCCTGCTTTTTTTGTTATCGTGAGCACGTTTATCAAGTCCGTTTTTTCGTTATGCGCACAAAAGCAATGTTAAAATAATAAAATATGTCTCCTTCCCCTTTTCAACAGCTCCATTATATGGTATACTTATTATGTCTATTTATGCGCTGTGTCAGTGCATGGACATCAGGCAGAGGTTCTGTCCGCTGTCTGACAGTATTCGCAGATCCGCCGTCGGAACAAACTCTGACGGCTGAAAAGGGCACGCTTTAGTACAGCGGCTCATTTACATATTATTGGAGGGTATTATAATGAATGAACAAGAGCTTTATCGTATCTGGTGCGAAAATGCCGTTGCCGACAGCGATCTCACCGCAGAGCTTGCTGCAATAAGCGGTGACGAGGAAGCGATAAACGACAGATTCTACCGCGATCTCGAATTCGGTACAGGCGGTCTGCGCGGAGTTATCGGCGCAGGCACAAACCGCATGAACATATACACCGTAAGACGCGCTACGCAGGGATTCGCTGACTATCTCAATCAGGAATTTGACAACCCGAGCGTTGCTATCTCGTTCGACAGCCGCATCAAGAGCGATGTATTCTCAAAGGCAGCAGCCGAGGTACTCGCAGCCAACGGCATCAAGGTACACATCTACAATGAGCTCATGCCGACTCCGTGTCTGTCATTCGCTGTACGTCAGCTCGGATGTCAGGGCGGTATCATGGTAACAGCAAGCCACAACCCTGCAAAGTACAACGGCTACAAGGTTTACGGTGATGACGGCTGCCAGATAACACTCCGCGGAGCTGAGATAATCCTCGAAAAGATCAACTCTCTCGATATTTTCAAGGACGTAAAGCACTCCGACTTCGACGAGGAGCTTGCAAAGGGCAATATCAGCTACATAGGACAGGATGTGATAGAAGCATTCTATACACGCGTTCTTGCTGAAGGAATAAACACCGAGCTGTGCGCTTCGAGTGGACTGAAGGTCGTATACACACCTCTCAACGGCACAGGCAACAAGCCTGTCCGTGAGATACTGAAGCGTATAGGCATCACAAATGTTACTGTTGTTAAGGAACAGGAAAATCCTGACGGCAATTTCCCGTCCTGCCCCTATCCGAATCCCGAGATCCGCGAAGCACTTGAAGTAGGTCTGAAATACTGCCGTGAGGTCAAGCCCGACCTCCTGCTCGCTACCGATCCCGACTGCGACCGTGTCGGCATCGCTGTACCTGACGGTGATGACTACGCTCTGTTCAGCGGCAACGAAGTTGGTGCTCTCCTGCTCGAATATATCTGCAGCCAGCGCAAGGCTAAGGGCACAATGCCTGAAAACCCCGTTGCTGTAAAAACTATTGTCACCACTGACATCGTGGCTTCTATCTGCAAGGAGTACGATGTTGAAATGATCGACGTTCTCACAGGCTTCAAGTTCATCGGCGAGCAGATAGGCTTCCTTGAGGACAAGGGTGAGGAGAACCGCTACATATTCGGCTTTGAGGAGAGCTACGGCTACCTCTCGGGCGGATATGTCCGCGATAAGGACGCTGTTGACGCTTCCATGCTGATATGCGAAATGGCTGCCTACTATCGTACAAAGGGTATCACACTTCTTCAGGCTCGTGAGAATCTGTACAAGAAGTACGGTATGTTCTATCAGACTCTTTACAGCTTCACATTCGAGGGCGAGAGCGGAATGAAGAAAATGGAGGAGATCATGACCACTCGCCGCACCCCTCCCCCCACGGAGCTAGCAGGACTCAATGTCGTAAAGTTCGAGGACTACAAGACATCTGTACGCAAGGACATCCTCACAGGTCAGGAAACAGAGATAACCCTGCCCAAGTCGAACGTACTCGCATTCTACCTTGAGGGCGGCTCAAAGGCTATCGTTCGTCCTTCGGGAACAGAGCCCAAGATCAAGACATATCTCACTGCAAAGCAGCCCGACCTCGCTTCAGCACAGGAACTTGAAAAGAAGCTCTGTGAGGATTTCTCAAAGAACTTCAAGTGATTTTAGCGGCACAAGAATTAAAACATTTAAAAATGCGCCGTATCACTTGACAGCATGACTGCTTTATGATATAATAATTTACTGTAATGTATATTGGCACTACTGTCTAAAGGAACTGATGGGCTGCACGATTATACAGAAAATATGCCATGGAGGTGAAAATCGTGAAAGAGGGAATCCATCCTACAATGTACAAGACCACAATTACCTGCCACTGCGGTAACGTGATCGAGACAATGTCCACCAAGGAGGACATCAAGGTTGAAATCTGCTCCAAGTGCCATCCGTTCTATACAGGCAAGCAGAAGCTTGTTGACACAGGCGGACGCGTTGACAGATTCAAGAAGCGTTTCAATCTCGATAAGTAATTCAGGAGCCGCTCATACCGAGCGGCTTTTTCCTGCATACAGGATGCCGCACATAAACCCTATGCCTGACGGACGGACCGTATCCGCCCCGACATGAGGTATATCATGAACTATCTTACCATTTCAGCTCCCGCCGAAGCTTCTTTTGTGGAGAAAAAGTCCGAATTCATCGGGTACATCGCTCCCGTGAAGAACGGCGATGAGGCTGTGGAATTCATAAACAGCATAAAGTCCATGCACCGCAAGGCAAAGCACAACGTATACGCATATATAGTGCGGCAGGACAATATTTCCAGATACTCCGACGACGGTGAGCCGCAGGGCACAGCGGGAGTACCTGTTCTCGATGTTCTGCGGAAGCGCGGTCTCACGGACGTGTGCGTGGTCGTGACGCGCTATTTCGGAGGCATTCTCCTCGGCGGCGGCGGACTTGTACGCGCATACTCCCATGCAGCTTCTCTTGCCTGCGATGCTGCTCAGGTAATGGATATGCGGCTCTGTCACAGGATACGCATCTCCGCAGACTACGGAATGTACGGAAAAATAAGCTATATCCTGCCGGGCTTCAGCACGCTGACCGAAAGCTCAGACTTCGGAAGTGAAGTCGTGCTGAAAATACTTGTCCTTTCCGAAAAGATCGATGCACTCAGGAAGGAACTCACCGAGGTCACGAACGGAGCTGTGAGCATTACGGACCTGGGAGAACTGTATGGAGACTTTTCGTCTGTGATATGATAAAAAAATAAAGGGTTTTTTTGTTTTTCACAGTATAAGATATATAGAAACAAAAGTCGGCTCTGTCTGCGTGACAGGACTGCCTTCGGCGGAAAGCGTTTATATGTGTTTCCGCTGATTTTTTCTCTATTTTTTCGGAGGTGATAGAATGACAGTACGTGAACAGTACGAGATAACAGAAGTCGGAATACTGAGCAAATTCGCGTGTACGAGCATGAATGAGGATATGGTGCAGCGTGAGAAGCACGAGGATAAATGCCCGTTCCGCACAGACTTCCAGCGTGACCGTGACCGTATACTTCACTGTAATTCCTTCCGCAGACTGAAGCGCAAGACGCAGGTGTTCCTGTCGCCGCTCGGCGACCACTACCGCACACGCCTCACTCACACTCTCGAAGTTGCTCAGATCGGACGTACCATCGCACGCGGCATGAGACTCAACGAGGATCTCACCGAAGCCATTGCCCTCGGTCACGACCTCGGGCACTCTCCGTTCGGACACTGCGGAGAAAAGGTGCTTGACGAGATATGTCCGCACGGATTCAAGCACTATGAGCAGAGCGTAAGAGTAGTTGAAGCACTTGAAAAAAACGGTGAGGGACTTAACCTCACATACGCTGTCCGTGACGGAATCCTCTGCCATACCAATAAGGTCGCCGCGACCAAGGAAGGCAATGTTGTCCGCCTCGCTGACACTATCGCCTACATAAACCACGACATTGAGGACTCAGTACGCGCAGGCATCCTCGATCCGAATGACCTCCCGAACGACTGTGTCCACATTCTCGGCAACACCAAGACAAAGCGCATCACTACGCTTATTGCCTCCGTCATAGAGCACGGAGCGTACGACATAGACTTTGCGCCTGCGATCAGAAAAGCTCATGACGACCTCAAGGCTTTCATGTTCCGCAAGGTATACACGAATCCTGCCGCCAAAATGGAGGAGGAAAAGGCTGTACAGCTTATCCGAAAGCTGTATGAGTACTTCATCTCGAATACAAACAAGCTCCCCGATGAATACAGGATAATCGCCAAAAAGACCGATCCCGACAGAGCTGTATGCGACTACATCTCAGGCATGAGCGACGGCTATGCCGTAGACCTGTATACAGAGCTGTTCGTTCCGAAATTCTGGAAGTAATATCATGGTCAGAAACGAAGAGTTTTTATACGCACTCAGAAACGCCAACCCGATTGAAACGGTAATGGGCTCGTATGTCAGTCTCATACGCCGCGGCAAGAATTATGTGTGTTCGTGCCCGTTCCATTCGGAAAAGACTCCGTCCTGCACCGTTTTTACGGATACCCAGAGCTTCTACTGCTTCGGCTGCGGAGCAGGCGGTGATGTCATAACCTTCACCATGAAAGCGGAAAATCTCGATTTCACAGAGGCAGTAAAGCTCCTCGCCGAAAGAAGCGGTCTGGAAGTTCCCGAAAAGAACACCCGCAGCAGCCTGTCGGCTCAGCGCAGAACACGCATCTACGAGATGAACCGCATTGCCGCCAATTTCTTCTACTCGAACCTGATAAAGGGCAGCAATAAGGCAGGTCTGCAATACTTCCAGAAGCGTAAGCTCTCCCCTGCCACGATAAAGAAATACGGGCTCGGCTTCGCATCGGATTCGTACACGGAGCTTACAGGTATGCTCCGTTCCAAAGGTTACACCGAAGATGAGATAGTTGATGCATGGCTCGGCGGAAGGTCACAGAAAACAGGCGGACTGTACGACCTTTTCCGCAACCGTGTGATGTTCCCGATAGTTGACCTTCGCGGCAACATCATCGGCTTCGGCGGACGAGTGCTTGACGACAGCAAGCCGAAATACCTCAATACAGGCACTACTCCTGTATTCGACAAGGGCAGCAACCTCTTTTCCATGAACTTCGCCAAGAACGCCGATCAGAAGCGGCTGATACTCTGCGAGGGCTACATGGATGTCATAGCCGTGAATCAGGCAGGCTTCGAGAATGTCGTGGCTACACTCGGAACAGCCATCACTCCCGATCAGGCTCGTCTGATAAGCCATTACTGCGACGAGGTCATCGTTGCATACGACAGCGACGGCGCAGGTCAGAACGCCACCCAGAAGGCTATCAACCACTTCTCGGATGTCGGTCTGAGGACGCGCATCCTCCACATGGACGGAGCCAAAGATCCTGACGAATTCATCAAAAAATACGGAGCTCAGCGTTTTCGTATGCTTATTGAGGGCTCTGACGATGCAAACAGCTTCATGCTCGACCGCTGTGAAGAAGGACTCGACCTTGATTCCGAAAGCGGCAAGGTGGAGCTTCTGAAGCGCGTATCAAAGGTGCTCGCAGGTATTGAATCGCCGCTTGAGCGTGAGGTCTACATTTCCCGTACTGCCAAGAAATGCGACATCTCCGCAGAGGTGCTCAAAAACCACATCGACGAGCTTATCCGCAAAAGGAACAACAGTCTGAAAAAGGACGAATGGCGTAATATCAAGGCGAAAACCACTTATATCAGAGATGATATGAACCCCGAAGCTGTCCGCTTCCGCAAAGAGGCAAAAGCCGAGGAGGGAATAATCACCTATCTGCTAAGGCGTCCGGAGGATGCCGAAAAGATCGGGGCTGCCGCTCCGCCTGAGATATTCGTGACTTCGTTCAATAAACGCGTATATACCTCTCTGCTGAAGGCTATGCGTGAAAGCAGCAGATTCACGCTGTCACTCATAGCAGATGAATTCACGCCGCAGGAAATGGGCAGGATAAGCGGTATAGCCGCTTCAAACCGTGACTTCACGATCACGGAAAAGGCAATGCTCGACTGTGCCGACGCTCTCCGCCGACGCCGCACTCCGACAGGCAGCGGCGATGATATTTCCGATGACGACCTGAGAGAGCTTTTCAGCAGTAAGAAGCACTGACACAGCCCGTTCAATCAGTATAAAACAAATAATACAAAGTTAACATACAGCCAAAATTCAGGAGGAATAATAATGGATTCAAAAAAGAACACCATTGATCTGCTCATCGAGCAGGGACAGGCAAACGGAAAGCTTACCACAAAGGAGATCACAGATGCCCTCGAGGAGCTTGACTTCGATGTTGACCAGATAAACAGCTTCTATGACAGATGTGAGGCTCTCAGCATTGAAATCGTTGAGGATATGAACGTCGATACCGACCTCAAGATCGGTATGGATTCCGCTATCACTGACGACCTCGAAATGGCACTCTCCACAGAAGGCATCGCTATTGATGACCCCGTAAAGATATACCTCAAGGAGATCGGACGTGTTCCCCTTCTCACTACCGAGGAGGAGATCGAGCTTGCCCAGAGAATGGCAAAGGGAGACAAGTATGCAAAGAAACGTCTTTCCGAAGCAAACCTCCGTCTCGTTGTAAGTATCGCCAAGAAATATGTCGGCAGAGGTATGCAGTTCCTCGACCTCATCCAGGAGGGCAACCTCGGTCTTATCAAGGCAGTCGAGAAGTTTGACTACACCAAGGGCTTCAAATTCTCGACCTACGCAACATGGTGGATACGTCAGGCGATCACCCGTGCTATTGCAGACCAGGCAAGAACTATCCGTATCCCCGTACACATGGTCGAGACCATCACCAAGGTCAAGAAGGTATCCAGCCAGCTTCTCCACGAGAACGGCCATGATCCCAGCCCTGAGGAAATAGCTGAAAAGCTCAATATGCCCGTGGATAAGGTGCGCGAGATAATGCGTGTCGCTCAGGACCCTGTTTCCCTCGAAACTCCTATCGGCGAGGAGGAGGACAGCCACCTCGGCGACTTCATCCCCGACGATGATGCACCTGCTCCTGCTGAAGCGGCTTCCCATACACTTCTGAAGGAACAGCTCAACGAAGTGCTCAACACACTCACAGACAGAGAAGCAAAGGTGCTCAAGCTCCGTTTCGGTCTTGAAGACGGCAAGGCACGCACTCTTGAGGAGGTAGGTCAGCGTTTCGATGTTACCCGTGAGCGCATACGTCAGATAGAAGCGAAGGCTCTGCGTAAGCTCCGCCATCCGAGCCGCAGCAAAAAGGTCAAGGACTTCCTCGACTGATATACAGATATGCTAAGGACTGCAAAGGTTTCTCCCCTTGCAGTCCTTTTTCAGTCCTGAGAGCAGATACGGCTTCGGAAAAGCTGAAATTTTCATGAATATTTTCCTTCGGCTGTTGCAATCCATTGATAAATCTGATATAATAATAGTGAATATTATCGGTTTTTCGGATATACTACGGTGAGCTGCTCACCATAAAAAGCAGCTCCGCAAATATGCGGAACAAAGGAGCGTTTATGAGTATTTTTGACCTTTCAAAAAAACCTCCTGAGCTGAGTCATGACTGGGAAGTGTTCCAACAATTTGTCGGGAATATAGGCGCATTCACCTATGTCACAAAGGAAAAATCCGCTTATCTCGACGAATCTGCCTGCCGTATGCTTGCCTGCTCGAACACTAAGCTCAATGAATTCGAGTTCTTTAATCTGCTCGAAAAAATATCAAAATCCCCCGTTGAGGGACAGAAGCATATCTACCGCTTCACAAACAACAATACCACAAAATACATCAAGATGAATATCTATGAGAGCAGTGAGGAATGGCTCGGATTTGTACAGGACTTCTCACGTCAGTTCTCTGAGGAAAATGACAGCGGCAACTTCATCGAGTACGATCCCGTCATGCGTCTGCCGTCCTATCCGTCATTCTCGCAGAAGGTCAAAAAGCTCCTGCCCGATGTCAAGAGCTGCTGCCTTGCAACTCTGTACCTCAACGGTATCGAAAAGCTCGGCTCCTTCCTGACTGTTGACAGCACCAACAGCTGTATCGCTTCTGTGGCTGAAACGCTGAAAAGCTTTGCAAGCGACAATATCATTATCGGTGCAAAGTCAAATTACGAGATATTTGCATTTTTCATGGATGTGGACAAGATGCAGATATACAACGTGCTCAACAGCATGGACGAAGCTGTACAGAGCTGTATCCTTACAGATGATTTCGGCGAGATAATCGACATTTCGGATAAGAGCCGCCTGAGCCTGTCTATCGGCTGCTCCTCTTATCCCGACGAAGCCTCCGACTTCAATATGCTCGTCAACTATTCCGAATTTGCACTTTATGAGGCGCGTACTGACCGCAGACACGTTATCAACTGGTTCTCCGAGGAGAACTACGTCCGCGAGAAGGATTCATACAAGAACGCTCAGCTCCTGACCCGTATCGTTATGGACAATATGCTGATGTACTACGTTCAGCCCATCGTTGAGACAACAACGGGTGAGATAGTTGCATACGAAGCACTCATGCGCACAGTCGGCGATATAAAAATGGAACCGAAACAGATACTCTCGATCGCCGCAGGACAGAGCAACCTCTATGCAATAGAAAAGCTCACCTTCTTCAATACAATGAAGCTGCTCAGCGAAAATCAGCAGGTGTTCGCCAACAAAAAGCTTTTCATCAATTCAATGTCCGAGTATATGCTCACTGAGGAGGACTTCAACGAGCTGTACCTCACATTCGGTGAGCTCCTTGAAAAAACAGTAATCGAGATCGTCGAGGACAGCGACACGACAGCCGAGGGCACTGAGACGCTCCGCAAGAGGCTCGCCTTCGCTCACTCGCAGCTTGCCATAGATGACTACGGCACAGGCTATTCCAACCTCTCGAATCTCCTGAAATACAAGCCCGACTATGTCAAGATAGACCGTTCGCTCATAGCAGACATACACAATGACCTCAAAAAGCAGCAGCTCGTTACACAGATAATCGAATTCTGCCGTGACAATCAGATACAGTCGCTCGCTGAGGGAGTCGAAACGTCACAGGAAATGAAAACCGTTATACGTCTCGGTATCGACCTCATACAGGGCTATTACACATCCAAGCCGAAGCCGCTCTTCCTCGACAGCATCGCAAAGGATGTCAAGGACGAGATCATAAAGACCAACCTCGAAACACGTCCGAACGGTACAAGGAAGATATACGCCGCAAGAAACGACACGGAGATCGACCTCCTTAAGCTCGCTCTTGAAAAATATACCGATATTCACATCTATCAGAGCAAGCTCACCATAGTCGGCGATCCCGACCAGCAGGTCAAGATGAACATCGCCGTCATGGACAACCACAGCTGTGAGCTGACACTCAAAAACGTGAATATGGTCAGCGGCAACAGCAAGCCGACTATCACCGTCGGAGAGTATGCACGTCTCGTGCTCATCGTTTCAAAAACGAACAAGATCGGTTACTCGGGCATCTATGTGCCTATGGGCTCGCAGTTTGAACTGACAGGAAAAGGCTCGCTCACCATCGACTGCTACGCCTCTGAGGGTATCGGTATCGGAAACGACTACGACCACGGCTACGGCGACATCACCGTCGATATGCAGGGTACGCTCGAGATCATCTGCAACGGCATGGAAACCGTCTGCATAGGCGGCGGCTACAATGATGACGAATCCGAGATAAAGCTCCTCTCGGGCAAGGCAAAGCTCTATATGTACAGCCACAACGGACTTGCGATAGGAAGCTACACAGGCGATGCAAACATCGAAATAGATGAGAAATGCAGTCTCGATATCACTGTTTCAGGTATCAAGGTAACAGGAATAGGAAGCTGCAAGGGTATTGCAACTATCTCATGTGCAGGCGACATCAATATGTTCTGCACAGGTGCTCAGGCAGTCGGTATCGGCTCGCTTGAGGAGGGAGAAGGCAGCATCCTCATCAGAAAGGGACGCATCAATATCAAGATGCGCTCGGCTAAGCACTCGTGCATAGGAGCAATTGACGGCGATGTCAACACCAAGATAATGAACGCCGAGATAATCATCGACTCCGAGGGCGATTACGCAACCGGAATAGGCGATCCGCTCGGAAGCGGCAACGTCTTTATCATGGATTCGGCTGTCACGATGAATATGCTCTGCGGCAATCCCAACGATATTTGTTCGGGCAGCGGAGATGTTCAGATACAGAACTCCACTATCAATTCCGTGGTCAATAACCGCAAGATACAGCACGGCAGCAACTGAAGCCGTAATATATAAAACAAGCAAGGAGCAAAGCTCCTCAAATAACAACAGAAAGTAAGGTAAATCAAATTATGAAGCTTGGTATGGTAGGTCTGCCCAACGTGGGCAAAAGCACCCTTTTTAACGCACTGACAAACGCAGGCGCAGAGTCCGCAAACTATCCGTTCTGCACGATCGAGAAAAACGTCGGCATCGTTTCAGTGCCTGACGAAAGACTCGATAAGCTCGCAGAGATGTACGAGCCTGATAAATTCACTCCCGCAACGCTCGAATTTGTGGACATCGCAGGCCTCGTAAAGGGAGCTTCCAAGGGAGAGGGCCTCGGCAACAAATTCCTCGCTGACATCCGCGAGGTGGACGCTATCGTTCACGTTGTCCGCTGCTTTGAGGACGGAAATATCGTCCACGTTGACGGCAGCATCAACCCGCTCCGCGACATCGAGACTATCAACCTCGAGCTCATTTTCTCCGACATTGAAATGGTTGACCGCCGTATCGACCGCGCACTGAAGGCTGCAAAGGGCGACAAGAAATATTTCGCCGAGGCAGACTTCCTCAAGCGTCTGAAGGCGCACCTTGAGGAAGGCAAGTCAGCACGAAGCTTCGACTTCACGGACGATGAGCGTGAGCTCATCAAGTCAACTCCCCTTCTCTCCGCAAAACCCGTTATCTATGCAGCCAACCTCAGTGAGGAGGACTTCACTAACAACATAGATACAAATGAGAATTACAAGCAGGTTTGCAGGATAGCTGAGGAGGAACACTCCGCAGTACTGCCGATATGTGCTCAGACAGAAGCAGAGATCGCCGAAATGGACGACGATGACAAGAAGATGTTCCTTGCCGAGCTCGGACTTGAAGTATCAGGTCTGAACCGCATCATCAAGGAAGGCTATTCACTGCTCGGACTCATCTCCTACCTCACCGCAGGCAAGCCTGAGGTCCGTGCATGGACTATCAATAAGGGCACAAAAGCTCCGCAGGCAGCAGGAAAGATACACACCGACTTCGAGAAGGGCTTTATCCGTGCAGAGGTCATCTCGTTCGAGGACCTTATCAACTGCGGTTCAATGGCAGCGGCAAAGGAAAAGGGACTTGTCCGCCTCGAAGGAAAGGAATATGTGATGCAGGACGGCGATATCGTACTGTTCCGCTTCAATGTCTGAAAAGGAAGACCACGTCCGCTTACGGCAATAGAAATAATAAATTACCGAGCCCGTATTCGGGCTCGGTAATTTAATGTCACAATTCTGCCAAAGGATATTTCAACAGCCGAATGTGAACAAAAATCGTTTTTTTGTTTCCGGATTGTTGAAAACTGCCTTGTCGAGCAAAGCGTTTTTTCTACATCTTATGGCTGTATTTCTGCATTTTTCGTCTTTTGTTCATTCTGCGAAATTATTAATAAAAAACATATTGCAATGCCAAGAAAAATATGATACAATAATGGCGTAGTGATGAATAAGTCCGCGAAAGGAGGGAATTTCATGGACATTATTATCTGGGCTGTACTCGTTATAGCCTTCGTCATCGCTGAAGTTGCAACTGTACAGCTTGTGTCTGTCTGGTTTGCAGCAGGTGCTCTCGTAACAATGATCCTCGTCTTCTTCTTCGACATCCCCATTCTCGGTCAGGTCGGTATCTTCATCGGCTCATCTGCCGTTTTCCTCGCTCTGACGATGCCTTTTATCATCAGAAAAAGGAAAAAAAGAGGATACATCCCTACCAACTCAGAGCTTGAGGTAGGTCGTACAGCAAGAGTCATTGAGGAGATCGACACCGACAAGGGTACAGGACGTGTCCGACTCGGAGGTGTTGACTGGAGCGCAGTATCAACTGACGGTTCTGTCATACCGATCGACACAGTCGTAACTGTCACAGCCGTAAACGGCACAAAACTCACCGTAAAACCAAAGGATTAACAGGAGGAACTTATTATGGATTTCAACACTGACGGATTTTTCCAGTTTTTCGGAATAATCGTATTACTGGTCATCGTTTTTCTTCTCTTCATGTTCATAAGGTGCTTCAAGATAGTACCGCAGGCACACGTTTTCGTAATTGAACGCTTCGGCTCATTCAAGTGCGAATGGGAAACAGGTATACACTTCCTGTTCCCATTCATCGACCGCATAGCAGGCAAGGTATCACTCAAGGAAAAAGTCGTTGACTTCAAGCCGCAGCCCGTTATCACAAAGGATAACGTTACAATGCAGATAGATACTGTTGTATTCTACAAGGTCACAAATGCAAAGCAGTATATCTACGGCGTTGAGAGACCTCTTGCCGCTATCGAGAACCTCTCTGCAACAACTCTCCGTAACATCATCGGTGAACTCGAGCTCGACTCGACTCTCACCTCGCGTGATACTATCAACACCAACATCACTGCTATCCTCGATCAGGCTACTGACCGCTGGGGAATAAAGGTGGAGCGCGTAGAGCTCAAAAACATCATTCCTCCGCGTGAGATTCAGGACGCCATGGAGAAGCAGATGAAGGCTGAGCGTGAACGCCGTGAGAAGATCCTTCAGGCAGAGGGTGACAAGAAGTCACAGATACTCGTTGCCGAAGGTGAAAAGGAATCTCAGATACTCCGCGCACAGGCTAAGAAAGAGTCTCAGATACTCGAAGCAGAAGCTGAAAAGCAGGCAATGATACTCCGCGCAGATGCCGTAAGAGAGCAGAAGATACTCGAGGCAACCGGTGAGGCACAGGCTATCGAGCTCGTACAGAAGGCAGTTGCGGACAGCCTTGTAAAGCTCAATGAAGCTTCGCCGAACGAAAAAGTAATACAGCTCAAGTCGCTCGAAGCCTTCGCAAAGGCTGCGGACGGCAAGGCTACAAAGATCATCATCCCGAGCGAGATACAGGGACTTGCAGGACTTGCCGCAGGACTCAAGGGCATTGCGGAATCCGATACAAAGCAGTAACCTGTGAACCGCCTGAAGACACACACTTAATACTCAATAACAAAACAATGCTGTCAGTATCGGGAGCTCTGCTCCTGATGCATGACAGCATTTTCTTTTGCGGTGTTGTCTTTATATTGCTTCAGCCGCAGCCATAAGGTACGGTGCTATGCCCTTGGCATCATTCTCTACGATCTGCTCGCCGAGGTAGTACTCAGCCGAGCCATCACGCTCCCCAGGACCTCCCAGTCCGCCGACAAGGCAGATGTTCTTCAGGACAGGTATTTCTCCTTCGTATGAAACATACTGCTCTGTGACTGCCGAAAGCGCACGTCTGCCGTCATCGGCTGCTTCATCCGAAACAGCTCCAAGCCTTTTTGCTTTCATAGCCGCATACGCAAACAGGAGAGTACCGCTCGTTTCAGGGTAGTTGCCGTCAAGCTGCGGCAGAGCAGGAAGCTGCATCAGCATATTTCCCTCCGTCATGCACGAACGCAGCGCATCCAGCGGCTCCGCAGGCATACCTCCACAGCCGCTGTCAGCGGTCAGCTCATATATATCTGCAAGTCCCGCACGCAGCCAGCCGTTCGCACGAAGCCACAGATTCCGTGAGAGTCCTGTTTCCTTGTCCGACCAGCAGGTGTCACGCTGCTCGCTGTAACCATGATAGTACAAGCCCGTTTTATCATCACGCATAAGACGGCGGATGTTTTCAAGCTGTGCAAGCACATCGGCGATGCATTCCTCATCTCCGCCATTCTTCCCGTATGCAGCAAGGAACGGAAGTGCCATATATGCTCCGTCAAGCCATATCTGACACGGATATATCGCCTTGTGCCAGAAGCTTCCGCATGAAAGACGCGGCTGCTCGTCAAGCTGTCTCCGCAGAAGCTCTGCCGCGCGGAAATAGCGCATATCTCCCGTTCTCTCATACAGAGCAAGAAGATTCCTGCCGCCGCATATATTATCGAGATTGTAGTCGCTTCGCTCCAGTGTGGGAATAGTACCGTCAGGCATGACGTAACTGTTTACAAACTTTACAGCATAATCATACAGCTCGGGACGGCTCTCCGCAAACATAAGCAGAGCCCGTATTATACAGCTGTCCATATAATTCCAGCGCGGCTCCTTGCGGAAAATGGCTGCTTCTGTGTTCCACTGCGGACTGAGCGGATCGGATGTGAGGATAAGTTTGTCTGTATAGTCGCGTGCGATACGCTCTATCCTTGAAATGTCTGTCATCCCGACAAGCCTCCTGCGGTGATCCCGCTGATAAATTTTTTCTGTGCGGCAGCAAAAACCGCTGCCGACGGTATAAGTCCTATAACAGACATTGCAATTATCTTGCTCTGCTCATAGCCGTCCCCCGTGCTGTCAGCAGATAGCCGCAGTATCAGCGAGAGAGGGTACTTCTCCACGGAGCTTATCATTATCAGCGGCGTGAGGAAATCGTTCATTGTCCACAGGAACGTGAATACGGTTATCGACACAATGACGGGACGTATGCACGGAACAAGGATATACACAAGCAGTCTGAGATTTCCGCAGCCGTCGATACGCGCCGCCTCGTCAAATTCGCGCGGAACTCCGCGGAAGAACTGCACGAGCATGAACACGAATGTCCCCTCTGCCGCAAAAAGTGCAGGCAGAGTGAGCGGGATATATGTGTCGTGAAGACCGAGTCTGCTCCACATCATATAAAGCGGCGTTACAGTAACTATCGCAGGCATGAACATCGAGCCCATAAGCAATGCGAAAAACAGCCGCTTCAGCGGAAAATCGAACCGTGCAAAGCCATACGCCACAATCACGGAGGATATTACCGCGAATACTGTCTTCGGAACGATTATCAGAAATGTATTGATGAAGTAATGTCCCATGCTGTAAGGAGTAACGGTCCGCCATGCGCGTTTATACACGGAGAAGTCAATACTATCGGGAATGAACCACATAGAAGTGAATATCTCATCATTCGACTTGAAGCTTGCTCCGATAAGCCACAGGAGCGGATATATCATCACGGCAGCTCCTGCTGTCAGCAGAATATAGAGCGGAAGCTTTTTCATTCGTCTTCCTCCCTTCTCCTGCGCGTTACTGCAAACAGAACAAGTACAACAGCCGTTACAAGCACGAAGAACGCCCATGATACCGCATTCGCAAAGCCTGCATTATGATAGCGGAACATTTCGTCGTAGATGAGCATTCCTATGGTATATGTGCTCTTCATCGGACCGCCGCCCGTTATCATGTAGGGTGCATTGAATTCCTGCATCGCGGCTATTGTCTGCAATACGAGATTGAGAAATGTGACACGTCCGAGAAGCGGCAGGGTAATACGGAAAAATGCACGCACACGTCCGCAGCCGTCCACACGCGCAGCTTCATAGTATTCGGCAGGAATGTCCTTCAGTGCATTGAGAAAGAGTATCATTGCCGAACCGAACTCCCACAGCCGCAGGAGCACTATCATAGCCATGGCTGAGCCGCTGCTGCCGTACCAGCCGACAGGCGGAAGTCCGAAAAATGAGGTCACCTGCTCGGCAAGCCCTCCAGATGTAAAGAGAAACTGCCACATTATCACTGCCGCAAGGCTCGAACCGAGTATCGACGGGATATAGAATATCGTCCTGTATACACCTATGCCCTTTATCTCTGCGTTCAGCAGTACTGCTGCCAGCAGTGAGACCGCGAGCTTCAGCGGCACAAGTATGAACGTATATTTCAGCGTTACCATTACCGCTCCGAGAAATTCGCTGCCCGTGAGCATTTCGGCATAGTTTTCCGCACCGATGAATTCGGGAAAATGTATACCGTCGCTGTCGGTGAGTCCAAGCACGAACGATGCAATGAACGGATACAGTGTAAACACCGCTGATCCGATAATGAAAGGCATTATCAGCAGCAGCCCTGTATATTTCCCGACTCCTACGGGATTGCGGTAGCTTCGTTTCTTCATTTTTTGACCTTCTTCAGATATTCCTCCACAGAGGTGTACAGCTCCTTAGCTGCATCGGCAGTATCAGATCTGCCGTACGAGATCTTCTCGATAGCGGAATTGCACAGCTCCTTCACACGCGGAAGCTCCATATACGGGCTTATTGTCACGGTATCAAGCTCAGAGAGCAGTTCATCACTGTCGCAGGCGATACCGCTCAGCAGTCCGCTTGCCTCAAGAGCCTCCTCAGCCCTGTATGACACAGGTATGCCGCGTGACGTACCGAGCACAGCCGCACATTCGGGATCGCTCAGCATAAAGTCCATGAACGCTGCGGCTTCGTCAGGGTATTCCGTATCCTTCGAGACAGCATACAGCACTGACGGCTTTATCATCCAGCCGCCTTCCTTCCCGTCATCGCCGTGCAGGAAGGCTCCTGCTTCGAGGACTCCCTCAGGCAGCACCATGTCGTACTTTCCGACAGAGCTTCCCCATTCGAGTATTCCGCCTACACGCCCGTCAATAAATGACGGCGACTGATACAGAGCGGAATTGCCGTCATCATCGGAACGCTCCCTGACTGTACGGATAACGTGGTTGACCTCAAGCTCCTTGTAGAAGTCGAGTGCCATGCGGATATCGTCCTCAGTAAAGCCGAGTCCGCCGTCCATTGTCACAAACTCTCTGCCCGTCTGCTGCTGAACATACACGACAGCAAGATACCATGCCGTTCCACCCGACTGGATATCAAGATCAAGCGGATAACAGCCGTTTTCGTTCATTCTGCTGCCAAGCGCGATCAGCTCCTGCCACGTTTCAGGATATGCAACACCGCATCGGCTGAAGGTATCGGAATTGTAGAACAGTCCGCGTCCGCTGACCGATACGGTCACAGCGTTCAGCTTGCCGTTCATACGTCCGAACGAGAGCACCTCATCATCAAAAACGGAGAGGTCGAGCCTGTCCGTGAGCAGTCCGAGGTCGTAGAAGCCGTCGCCGTCAGGCGAGAGCGACACGAGCCAGTCGTAGTTTATCTGCATCACGTCAGGAGCCGTTCCTCCGCTTATCTGGGAGCTGACCTTCTCGGTCCAGCCGTCCCAGCCGCCGTATTCAGGCGTTATTGTGATGTCGGGATGTTCCTGCTCCCACAGCTTTATTGCCGCAAGAGTTGCTTCGTGGCGGTCGTCGCCTCCCCACCATGAAAAGCGGAGAGTGCATTTATCGAGACTTCCGTCGGGAGGCGTGAAGCTGTCAGAGCTGACACGCCCACACGCTGAGAGAGCTGTTATGCAGCCTATTGCCGCAAGATATACAAAAAATCTTTTCATAGTCCAGCTCCTAAGAATATAATGATATACATATTATACAATATTTCTCCTAAATAATCAAGTATTTTAGGCAGAGAATTCTCTGACCGTCAATATCTTTTTCGCGGCATCTCAATTTGTTCGGATGAAATAACAACTTTCCGACAATTATCACAAAATATTGTTGATTTTGCAGTCAACTTGTGATATAATTACCGTGTAATATCAGAAGTATCACTTCAAAGGCAGGTGAACATTTTGGAACAGCAATCTCCGGCTCTCATCGGCGTATGCCTGTCCACCATACAGGATGAAAACCGTTTCAACTTTATAAAAGCACTTAACAAATATGCTGTGTCAGGCGGATACAGACTGCTCGTATTCAATGCCTGCAATGACCTCAGCGATAACAGTGATCCGAACAGCAAAGGCGAAAGTGCGGTGTTCAGACTGATACCCTATGATAAGCTCTCGGCTCTTGTCATGATGTGCGGTTCCATACTCGACAAGACTGTTGTCAGCCGCATCGTCACAACCGCCCAAGAACACGGAGTTCCCGTTATTTCAATCGGCAGCGGAACGGATGACTGCATCAATATGTCATTTTCAGATTCCGACACGTTTGAACGCATCGTCCGTCATGTCATAGAAGCTCATGGTGCGCGTGAACTCTATATGATAGCAGGAGTAAAAAACGAGCCGACCTCCGACGAAAGAATTGCCGCCTTCAGACGTGCGCTCGATGCATACAACATCGAATTCAATGAAAACAACATCGGATACGGAAACCTTCTTGAGTCCTCCACCACCGATCTGCTCACTCAGTGGTTCGTGACCGAACACCGCCCTGTTCCCGACGCGATCATCTGCGTCAACGATCCTATGGCAGTTGTCACGAGCATATATATACAGCGTCTCGGCTGCAGCGTGCCTGACGACTGCATTATCACAGGATTCGACAGCACAATGCAGACCGAATTCTACCTGCCCCACCTCACTACCTGCCGTCGCAATTATAACGAAATGGGCAAGCGGCTCATTGATATGATAGTGCGTCTCGGAAGAGGCGAGCAGTGCAGCAGCGGAACAATCGACTTCAATATCAAGCTCTCCCAGTCATGCGGCTGTGAAAAGATCGACAGAAACAACGTAAACGATGCAATGCGTGCCGTACTTAACCGTCTCAAGCAGTCAAGCCTCAGGCAGAATTTCATGTGTGAGATACAGTCCTCGGTCTCGAACGCAGATGACATCAAGTCGCTTCCGCACATACTCATGGACAAGTTCAGCTTCAGCACCTGTCTTTTTGCACTAAACACCGATATTTTCGAGCCTCCCTTCTTCGGAGAGCAGCACGACAGCGAATCGCCGTTCACCGAAAATATCAGCGTGCTCTGCCAGCGTTACCACTGGGACGAACAGCCTCCCTGCAATATCAGGCTGAACGAACTCCTTCCCGACTTTCAGACCATAACCAAACGCCCCGAGCCGATAATCCTGTGCTGTCTGCACTCGATAGGAAAAGTGCTCGGATACTGTGCGTTCCAGCCAAGAATCGACTTCGATGATTACGAGAAGATGCACACTCTCATGAATGCACTGAACTCCTCACTCGGAACATTCCACAGTAAAATGCACGTCCAGTATACCACAAGTGAACTGATGCAGTTAAATGAGAAGCTCCGTGTATCGTCGCTCCATGATTTCATGACAGGACTTTTCAACAGGCGCGGATTCTATGCAGAAACGCAGAAGCTGATCACATCGGATCAGGTTAAAAAGGAAATGCAGATCGCTCTCGTTTTCGCAGACCTCGACGGTCTGAAGCACATCAATGACAGCTTCGGTCACAACGAGGGAGACAACGCGATAATCACACTCGGACACGCTCTGCTCAGCAGTGCCTTCCGCGGCGAGATATGTGCAAGATTCGGCGGAGATGAATTCTGTACGGCAGTGCTGATACCGCAATCACAGGCAGAAAGCTACTGTACCCGTTTCAGGAAGGACTTTTCCGACTATCTCAGATATTACAACGAAAGCTCCGGCAAGCCCTATAAGGTCGAAACAAGTATGGGCTTCTACCTCCATCCTGTCTGCTCGGACATTGACCTTGAGGAACTCGTTAATACCGCCGACAAGCTCATGTATGAAGAAAAAATGATGCACAAGGCAATGAAGCAGTCACTCAGGTCATAATGTTTATTTCAGAAGATAAAAGACACCAAAGGAAACTATCCTTCGGTGTCTTTTTTGTACGGGAAGGACTGAATTTCAATTCACACCTTCCGAATACGGAACAGAGCAAAAATCCACAGAAAAGAACCGCGTCACAAGTCAGAAATCTATATTATTCCCCCTTGTAATTTGACCTCGCGGATGTTATAATAAAAGTGTCCGTATTATCGGTCAGAGAACAAAAGGAGAAGGGCATACACTGCCCGGGAAAGATATATGGAAAATAAAAACTTAACCGAGGAAAGCGGCACAGAAATGATATACGGCCGCAATCCGGTCACTGAGGCACTCAAATCGGATGCCTGTCTTGATACTATATACATTTGCGGCAGCGGCGGCAGTCTTGGTCTCATCCGCCGTCTCGCCAAAGAAAAAGGCGTTGTCGTCAAGGATGCGCTCGACGCAAAGCTCACAAAGCTCTCGGGCACTGCTTCACATCAGGGAGTCGTAGCTATCGGAGCCTGTGCCGAGTATGCAACTATCGAAGATATTCTTGCTGTCTCTGAAAAAAATGGGACGAAGCCCTTTATCATAATCTGCGATGAGATCGAGGATCCTCACAACCTCGGCGCTATCATCCGTACTGCCGAGACCTCCGGTGCAGACGGCATCATCATACCAAAACGCAGAAGTGCCGGACTTAATGCGACCGTATTCAAGACCTCAGCAGGTGCAGCAAGCCTTGTGCCCGTGGCAAGAGTCTCCAACCTCGCCGCAGCAATCGACGAGCTGAAGGAGCATGGTATCTGGATATACGGAACAGATGCTTCGGGAACGAACTATACCGATACCGATTTCACTGGGAGCTGCGGACTTGTCATCGGCTCTGAGGGCTTCGGTATCAGCAGACTGATACAGAAAAAATGCGACTTCATGGTAAAGCTTCCGATGCTCGGAAGCATCAATTCCCTCAATGCCTCTGTCGCTGCGGGTATCTTCATGTATGAGGTGCTCCGTCAGCGCGGCTCCGAGAAAGCATAAGGAGGTCATTATGCCGGATAACAAGATTTCACTGGAAAATATCCTCAATGAGTATTCCCCTGATACAGAAAGGGCAGATGTTCCTCATGTCGGGCGTGCCGATGCACAGAGAGTGATCAACTCAACTCTGCCGGAGCCGGAAAAGGAAGCTCCCGCTCCCAAGCCGCCTGCCGTTTCACACGAACGCCATGAGCTGTTTGACGAGCCTGCCGAAAAGCTGCCCTCTGCCGACGAATACAAGCCTGAGATAATCTCAAGGAAAAGAACAGGCTTTGCAGGCAATGAAGGCCTTGAGGACGTCAAAACCGCGACTTCGGTAAACTCCTATTCAGCAGACGGTGATGTCCCGACAGCAAGCGGTGCTCCGCTGATAAGACGCATGGCAGACTCAACAAGAGCCCGTGAAGCCGAACGTCAGAGCCGTAAGAAAAAGCACAGCCGCAGAAAGGACACCGGCTACACCTACTCAAAGGAAACTCCCGAGGGCGAATATATGTACACTCCGCCCGAATTCAAAAAGAAAAAGCGTACCCGCCGTGAGATACTCGACGAGTTCCAGTCGCCTGAGGGAAGAAAATATGTAACGGATATTGTTCCCTCCCCGGATGTCGTTGAAGCATCCAAGCCTGTTATCCCTGCTCCGAGAGCGGAGGTAACAAGTCTCAACCTTAGCGAAACGCAGGAGATCGATGCATCACAGCTTGATGTACATATCACGCAGGGCCCTGATGAGATAGCCCGTATGAAAACAAAAACCGAGCGCACCAAGCGTATCGTTGATTTCAACTACTACGGCGATGTTCAGGACGTCGGACGCGACATATACGAACTAAAGACCATTATCTCAACAAGAACGACCGTCCTCGGAATGACAGCCTTCCTCAGTCTGTTCATCACGATCTGCAGCCGCTTCGGGCTGCCGATAGTCAGCTTCCTGAGCATAAACCACATCAAGACATTCCTGACAGCACATCTCGTTCTCGGACTTATCTCAATGCTATATTCACTGCCGGTCATCACAAAGGGCATGAAGAACCTGTTCACCTTCAAGCCCGACAGCGACTCGCTTACCGCAGTGACCTCACTTTCCTGCCTTATCGCACTGCTCACCGCTTTTCTGCGGCAGGACATGGCTCAGCAGGAAATGATACACATATATATGCCTGTTGCGATACTCGCAATGCTTATGAACTCGATAGGCAAGCTGCTCATCATCAAGCGTGCCCACCGTAATTTCAAATTCGTGTCGCAGAACTTTGACCGCCACGCTGTTGTATATGTCCGTGACGAGGAACGCGCCGAACGCCTCACACGCGGCACTCTCGGTGATTTTCCGATACTTGCCGCTATGCGCCGCACTGACTTCCTGACCGACTTCCTGCGCTACTCCTACTCCGCAGACATAACCGATGCATTCTGCCGCAGGTCAGTTCCGCTTTGTCTGGCGTTCTCTGCGATAGTATCGCTGTTCCTGACATTCTTCAGGACAGGCTCGCTGTTTACGGCAGATTCGCTTGCTTTCGGCTTCTCGATATTCAGTATGCTTATCTGTGCAAGCTCATGCATAGCCCTGCCTTTCGTAGCAAATATACCGCTCGACAACATCTCGAACACCACTCTCCGCAACAAGGGCGTGCTGCTCGGTTATCAGAGCGTTGACGATCTCTACGATGCCAACTCGCTTCTCGTGGAGAGCAACCTGCTTTTCCCCGAGAACACCATAAGACTTGGCGGGATCAAGGTCTTTTCCAATACGAAGATCGACGAAGCTCTCCTCGATGCGGCAAGTCTCACCCACTACTCGGGAAGTGTTCTCAGCCAGCTTTTTTCCGATGTTATCTCAGGCAGAGAAACTCTCCTCTATCCTATCGAGAATTTCTCAGCAGAGGATGCAGGTCTGTGCGGCTGGATAAAGAACCGCAGGATACTGCTCGGCAGCCGTGAGCTGATGGAAGCACACAATATCGAGGGGCTTCCCACACGTTCTCAGGAAAGCGAAGCCGCACACGGTCACGAGCCGCTGTATCTGTCGATCTCGGGCAACCTCGCCGCAATGTTCGTGGTAGATATAGTCCCCGACAGAAACATCAGAAAATGGTCGGAAAAGCTCATCAAAAAGAAGATATGCCTTATCGTCAAGAGCACCGATCACTTCATCACTCAGGATTCCATCGCCTCTTACTACAACATCCCGAAGGATATGATAAGAGTTATCCCGAAGAAGCTGTATGAGGATTTCGACGCCGAAACAAAGCACGTTGTCCGCATGAGTGCTTCCATGGCGTGTACAGGACGTTTCTCATCCTTTGCACAGCTCATTCTCGGTATCAAGGTGGTACATTCATCTGCCATTCTCGGACTCATCTTCCAGACGGCATCAATACTGCTCGGATTTGCACTGTGTGTGATGCTCATACTGTCCAAGGCATTTGAATTCGACTACATTTATATGTCCGCGACCGCAATGATAGTGTACAATCTTATCGTTACAGGATTGACATATCTCGCAGTAAACCGCAAAAAACTGTAAGCTCAGCTTGCTATGGCAATTCGCAGGTTACCGACTATAAACCGCTGATTTATGGCACGGCAGCCTGCTTTTCCATTAGGGGCAGCACTCTGATGTGCGCCCGATCTTTACCATAAAAGGAGCGACATCATGTCCGAAAAATATAAAAACGGACGGCCTGTCCGAAATGAAGACAACGAAAACACACGAACAACAGTAATACCGCCCGAAGCTCGTCAGCAATACCGTGAAAGATACGGACAGCCTCAGCGGCAGCAATATCAGGTGCCGCCTCAGGGACAGCCCTATCAGCAGCAGTATCAGGCTCAGCCTCAGGGACAGCCCTATCAGCAGCAGTATCAGGCTCAGCCTCAGAGGCAGCCCTACCAGCAGCAGTATCAGGCTCAGCCGCAGGGACAGCCCTACCAGCAGCAGTATCAGGCTCAGCCGCCTGTATACCGCAGTGAAGCTCCTGCTCAGCCGAAACGCAGGACAGCTCCGCCGCAGAACAAGCAAAAAAAGAAGAAGAAAAGCGGCAGCTCGCCGGTATGGTCTTTCTTCAAGCGCGTATTCTATACGCTGCTGATACTGTTCATTCTTATTTTCGGCATCTACTCGTGTACATCACTCAGCCTTATCAGCAAGCTTGACCACGTCTCCACAGACAGCCGTGAACGCACTCCGAACGCTATCTCGCGGAGTTATGTGACAAGCATCCTCCTCATCGGTACAGACGGACGTACATCCGATGAGCGCGGACGCTCCGATACAATGATGCTCATATCCTTCAACACCGCATCCGACAAGGTAAGCACTACCTCCTTCATGCGCGACTGCTACGTTGAGATACCGGGCTATGGCTGGGACAAGCTCAATGCAGCTTATTCCTACGGCGGTCCCGAGCTTGTGATGGACACTATCGAGCACAATTTCGGTGTTCGGATAGACGACTATGTTTCGGTAAACTTCCTCTCGTTTGCAAGCGTCGTTGACTCGGTAGGCGGCATTGACGTTGACCTCTCCGACGCGGAGGCTGAGGAGATAAACGTCATCCTGCAGGCTGAGGTAAACGGAATTATGGGGGATGATACATATTCCGACCTTCTCAGCGGAGGAGGCAAAAACATTCACCTCGTCGGCAAGCAGGCTCTCGCTTATGCCCGTATCCGTCATATCGGCAATGCAGACTTTGAGCGTACCGAGCGTCAGCGCAGGGTCGTTGACCTCGTGATGAACAAGCTCAAAACATTCAATCCGATAATGCTCAAGAACCTCTCAACAAAGGTCCTGCCCGATGTTACAACGAATATGAATACTGCCGAGCTCTACCTGCTTTCGCTCAGAGCACCGATAATGCTCAGCTATGACCGCATACCCCTTCAGATACCTGCTGAGGGAACTTACTACGGCGAAAGCACCCCGAGCGGTGATGCTCTCATAGTAGACTTCGAACAGAACTACGAAGTGATAAAGAACAACGTTTTCTCGGAAGAGTAAGCGGCTCGCTTCTCTTCCGACAGCATACAGCTTTTTCATAAGCGCATAAAAATACTAAATATATCAAAATAGTGGTATCTATTTGTTAATGAAAATGCTATCATATAAACGGAGGCGTGCAAACATCCCGCATTGCCGTAAAAATTACCACGGAGGTACCGCTCATGCTGAAAGAAAAAGGCTTCTACAAAGGAATAAATTTCGGTGGCTGGCTCTCTCAATGTGATTACTCAAAAGAACACCTCGACACCTTCATCACGGAAGCGGACTTCGAAGCTGTTTCAAAATGGGGGATCGACCATATCCGCATCCCGTTCGATTACAATATCGTTGAGCGCGACTGCGGCAACTACATTGAGGAAGGCTTTGCTTACCTCGACAATGCATTCAGGCTGTGCCGCAAGTACGGACTGAATCTGCTCCTTGATCTCCACAAGACAGCAGGCTTCTCTTTTGATTACTATTCCGAGAATGAGAGCGGCTTCTTCGAGAACGAAAAGTATCAGGAACGCTTTTGCATGCTCTGGGAGGAGATCGCCCGAAGATATGGCAGCTTCCATGAAAATATCGCGTTTGAGCTTCTCAACGAGGTTACAGACAAAGCTTTCATCGACAGCTGGAACAGCATAGTCCGCCGCGTAATACCAAGAATAAGAAAGTATGCTCCCGATACACTTATATTCGTCGGAAGCTATCACAATAACGCTGCTGATACTGTACAGTTCCTCGACAAGCCGTTTGACAGCAATGTCGTATATAATATGCACTGCTATGAGCCGCTGAAATTCACTCATCAGGGTGCATACTGGACTAATGACATCATCCCCGAGGAGCGCGTTGCCTTCGAGGATAGCGGATGCACTGCCGACTATTTTGAAAAGCTGTTCTCAACTGCTATCGCCAAGGCAGAGGAATTCGGCGCGGAGCTGTACTGCGGTGAATACGGCGTTATCGACGTTGTCGATGCAGACAGCACCATAAAATGGTACAGCACGATCAATTCCGTTCTGGAAAAACACGGCATCGGCAGAGCTGCATGGACATATAAGAAAATGGACTTTGGAATTACAGACAGCCGCCTTGACGGAGTCCGTGACGTCCTGCTGAAATTAATATGATCAACATGGACAGGCATCAGCCTGTCCTTTTTTTGCGTTGATACGGCATCCAAAACAGAGATACAGAAAAAGCAGATGCTTTTTTCGGCAACATTGACAATATATTCTCAATGTTCGGCGTTTGCCGTGTTACTGCATTGACATTTGCTTTTTGCCATTGTATAATAATTGTGTATGGCATTATTCGCCACACTGTCCGAACAGTGCAAAAATTTTGCAAAAAGTGTCACGTTTCTTTGACTTCATACGAGTATACTGATATAATCATATATGGACAAAGATCACGGTCGCCGTCTCCGCAAAACGGCAGGCTCACAGAGCCACAGGAGAAAAACGATGAAAAAGCACAACAAAACACTGGTCGGTGCTTTTGCGGCAGGGTTCGTAATGCTTGCCGCTGCTCCCGCTGCTGCCCATGCAGCCGAGAGTACCGCGCTCACCACCACGGCAGTATCTGCCACAGTATCCACGACTGCCACAGTTACTACAACTGCCGCAGTTACCACGACCGCCGCTCCGGCAGTGCCGGGTTTCAGCACCGATGCCGAAGGCAGGATATTCTATACACGCGCCGACGGCTCATACATGACAGGTGAGAATGTAATTGATGGGGAAGCTTACCTGTTTTCCAAGAACGGCGTACTGAAAACAGGCTGGCGCACTGTCGGAGGCAAAAGAAAGTATTACGATCCCGAAACAGGCAAGCCCGTTTACGGCTGGCTTGAATACTGCGGAAGAATGTACTTCATTGCCGATGACGGAAAAGTAACCGATATTTACACCGATGAAGACGGCAAGCAGTACCGCTTCAGCGAAACAGGTGCGCTCTTCACAGAGGCAGGCTTCTTCACGGACGGAAAGGACTTCTACTTCGGCAAGGAAGACGGCACTCTCACAACAGGAGTGACCGAAATAGGCGGCTTCCCCTACATCTTCGACGAGGACGGCAGGGAACTCACCGGCTGGCAGGAAATAGACGGCAATTCCTATTACTACTACCCCGAAACAGGCAAAGCAGCTGAGGGACTCTCCAAAATCGATGACAGCTTCTACTTCATAAGCGATACAGACGGCATGACAACAGGCGTTGTCGATGTCGGCGGAACTCCACGTATCTTCGGTGATGACGGTGTCATGCTGCTCGGCAGACAGCTCATCAGCGGCAAGAAATACTACTTCTACGAGGACTCAAGCTTTGCAAAGGGACTCTGTACCGTTGACGGAAAAAACTATGTTTTCGGTGAGGACGGCGTTCTCGCAGAAGAGCTCGGACTCACAACGGTCAGCGGCACGACCTACTTCCACGATGAGGACGGTATCGCCATAAAGGGCAGACAAAAGGTCAACGGCGACTTCTACTACTTCGATGACGACTACAAAATGTTCACAGGCATCATCGAAATGGACGGCAAGACCTACCTCTTCGGTGAGGACGGCAAGCGCGTTACAGGTATAGCGGAATACAACGGAGATACCTACTATTTCGACGAAACAGACGGTTCAATGAAAACAGGCCGTCTGAAGATCGACGGCAAAAAGTATTACTTTGCCGAGGACGGCAAAATGGCAAAGTCACAATGGGTAGAATCAGACGGACAGCGATATTACTTCTGCGCTGACGGTACAATGGCATCAGGCATAACAGAAATTGACGGTGAAAAATACTGCTTCAGCTCAGAAACAGGACAATTCGTTACGGGAAGACTCATCGTTGACGGCAAAAAGTACTACTTCGGCGACGACGGCAAAATGCAGTACGGTTTGCATGAGATAGACGGAAACCGCTACTACTTCGGTGAGGACGGTGTGATGTACACAGGCTGGCTTGAGCTTGACGGACAGCGGTATTACTTCCTCCCCGATACAGGTGCCATGGCAAGGAATATGGTCGTTGACAACACCAATCTCCGCAATGACGGAACTGCCGCTCCGCTCGCTGCTTCTCAGGTGAAAGCCGCAAACATCCTCAAAACCTCGGGTACGACTCTCCACGGCATCTACACCTACGTCTGCAGCAACAAGAAGTATCAGTACATGGAGGCGACAAAGTCGCTGAATGAGATACAGAGCCTCGGCTGGTCGTACTTTGCAAACTATATGATGGACAACCGCTACGGTGTCTGCTACTACCTTGCAGCTATCACCGACATTCTCTTCAAGCAGGCAGGCTATCAGACAAGAATAGTTTACGGCACGGGCAGAGCCACAAGTGACCACTACTGGAATCAGGTGCTCGTAAACGGACAGTGGATGAATTACGACACCTGCAACGGATTTGAAAACGTTACGGAAGCGTACCTGAAAACACCGAACAAGCCCAACAGCAACGGCTATGGAAATACGGGCATCGGCTACACTATAAAAGCATACATAATCACAAGCTATACATAATCGGAGGAAAAGGAAAATATGAAAAAGGAAATCATCACAATTGCAGCAATCGCAGTAATCAGCAGCATGGCATTCGCTTCATGTGGAAGCGAGGTAGAGCAGGATTCAGTATCTGTCGCTCTCCCCAAGGTAACAGTCGCTTCAGGCGAGCAGACCACGACTGCTTCCGGCACGACCACAACAGGCACAAATACAACTGCCACAGCAGTAACAGCCGCTTCAACATCATCAACAGAGTCCGATGAGGACACCGATACCACAGAGACAACAACAGTTGAAGACGACAATGATGATGTACCGGTTATCGAGCCTGACGATAAGCCGACAGAGGCTCCTGCTGTTCAAAAGCAACTTAGAACAGCTTTTGGCACAAGTGATCTTAATCAAAATATTTCCGATATAAAGAATTGCCTATCAGGTACTCCTTTTGAATCAACTGATGGAGGAGCTTGTCTCCCGAGAGGTGATGAAACAGCTGCGTACCTCTTTGATTACTCTGGAATATCATTCACTTGTTATTCAAATGGCGGAGTTCGTTATATTTATAGTTATACAATTACCAATTCAAACTATTCAACTGATAAAGGTATTACAGTAGGTGACAGCTTAGACAGCATTAAATCTGCATATGGTGAGCCAAATATGGAAGGAAATAAAGCTTGCTATTATTATGACGGTCAGGCAATTAACTTTTTATTAAACAGTGATAATACAGTTAATAGTATACTGGTTACCTTGGAATAAGGAGGAACTGTTTTGGTATTCAGCAGTCCCGTATTCCTGTTCGCATTCCTGACGGCGGTGTACATACTCTACCGCATAATACCGACAATGACCGCGAAGAATGTGCTGCTGCTCATATTCAGCATCGCATTCTACGCTTACGGCGAACCGAAAGCCGTGATACTAATGATAATTTCTATCATTATGAATTACCTTTTCGGTCTCGCAATGGAAAAGGAAAACAAGCTGCGCAAGGCAGCTCTTGCTGCCGCCGTAGCAGCAAATCTCATCATGCTCGGCATATTCAAGTATGCAGGCTTCTCTGCGGAAACGCTCAATATGCTTCCGTTCGTGAAGCTCCCCGTACCTGACATTGCTCTGCCGATAGGCATATCGTTCTACACCTTCCAGGCAATGTCATACGTCATTGACTCCTACAAGGACACGCGCTATATCCAGAAGAATCCGTACAAGCTCGCGCTGTACATCACCTTCTTCCCACAGCTTATCGCAGGTCCTATCGTAAAATATTACGACATAGCCGACCAGATCGACAACCGCAAAAGTTCTCCCGAAATGACAGCTCGCGGAATACGCCGCTTCATCACGGGACTTTCCAAAAAGCTCTTCATCGCAAATACCATGGCTCTCGCTGCCGATTATGTCTACGGGCTCGGCACCGATGACCTGTCCGTTCCGCTTGCATGGCTCGGAGCAGTATCATATCTGTTCCAGATATACTTTGATTTCAGCGGATACAGCGACATGGCGATCGGCCTTGGTGCAATGTTCGGCTTTACTTTCCGTGAGAATTTCAACTATCCCTATATCTCGCAGAGTATGCAGGAATTCTGGCGCAGGTGGCATATAAGCGTATCAACATGGTTCAAGGAGTACCTGTATATTCCGCTCGGCGGCAACCGCAAAGGCAGCCTGAGGACTGCTTTCAACAAGCTCGCTGTGTTCTTCTGCACAGGCCTGTGGCACGGTGCAAGTCTCAACTTCATCGTATGGGGACTTATAAACGGCGGATTTATGATGCTCGAATCGTACAAGCTCATCAACACTGACAAGTGGCTGCGTCCGTTCAGGCACATCTATGCAGTCGGTGTAACTCTGCTCGCATTCGTGTTCTTCCGTGCAGACGACCTCCCGACAGCCTGCCGCTTCATAGGACATATGTTTGTACCCTCGGGCGGAAGCGAAAAAACAGCGATGTTCATGTCACAGCTTTCGCCGATGTATCTGATGATGCTCGCTGCCGCAGCAGTGTTCTCCCCTCCCCTGATACCTGCAATCGCCAGACGTGCCGGAAGCTCAAAGCGCAGCACTGAGGTATGCGAGATATGCTCGTACGCCGTTACGGCTATACTGTTCCTGCTGTGTGCAGTAACACTCTCGTCAGCTTCCTACAACCCGTTCATCTATTTCAGATTCTGAGGAGGCGCAGCGATGAATAAGAATCTTCTTTACAGACTTTACTCAGGTGCTTTCATCGGACTGTGCCTTGTTCCGACAGTGCTGATGCCGTTCGTAAAGGGCGGAAACTCCAATGAAAAGCGTGCTCTTGCCGAGTTTCCCAAGCTTAAAACTGCTGAGGGAGACTTCAACATAAACATTCTTTCCGACCTCGGGAACTACTTCTCCGAGCATTTCGCCTTCCGTCAGCAGCTCGTCACTGCCGACGGGCGCATCAAGACCGCTCTGACCGCAACATCTCCCAATACAGATGTCATCGACGGCAGAAACGGCTGGCTGTACTACGGCCCGACAGCTGACGACTACCTCAACCTCAACACCATGAATGCACGGCAGATAAGCGGCATTTGCCGCGACCTGCGTCTCATAAACAAATACTGTGAGCAGAACGGAAAACGTTTCGTGTTCACGTCAGTACCCAACAAAAACTCGCTCTATCCCGAGAATATGCCGTCAAATTACGTTCCTGCCGATGTTCCCGACAATTACGGGCTCATCTCGGCTGAGCTTGCAGGTGACAGCTTCTACCTCGATATGAAAGCGGCTCTCGCAGGTACAGAGTCAAGTATTCCGCTATATCACGCAACAGACACCCACTGGAACAATCTCGGAGCTTACGCAGGACACTGTGCGCTCATGGAAGCTCTTGACAAAGCGGTCTGCCCCGCCGACAACTGGTCGGTCAAGCCAAACAGCCGTCTCGGCGACCTTGCCGCCATGATATATCCCTCCGAGGAAGCCAAGGATACTCAGGTATACAGCGACTACAGCTTCACCTACGAATATCAGGGACACTTCAATGCCCTTGATGATGTTACGATAGACACGGTCTGTCCGAACGGAGAAGGCTCTCTGCTGATGTACCGCGATTCGTTCGGAGAAGCGATACTTCCATATATGGCTGAGATGTTTGCAAGTGCCGAATTCTCGCGCATAACGCCCTTCCGCTTTGACGATGCAATGCTCGCAAAGGGCGACACGATAATCGTCGAGATAGTCGAACGCAATCTCCCGAGACTGGCAGATACAGCTCCGCTCATGCCTGCTCCCGAAGTTTCAGCGGACACCTTCTTCCTGACACCTGCAATATATGTCGGAGAAATGGACCCTCAGGAGAATGAGCCGGTCATCGACTGGTCACAGATACCTGTATATATCGGTCAGAACGGCTCGTATACACTCGTCACAGGCAATCTCCCCGAGAGCTTTTTCAGCGGCGACGATGCAGGCGTATACCTTACCGTAAACGGCAAGACGTACGAAGCCTTCCGTGCGTGCGAATACAGCAGCAGCGGAAACGGCTTCTCAGCATACCTCCCAGCAGACACCGTATTCGACAGCATCAGCATATTCACTCAATGCTCTGACGGTACCGCTGTCAGCGTGGAAGTCCCCGCGGACAAATTCATCAGAAAGGAACAGTAACCATGATACAGAAAAAACTGCTTTCAGCCTTCACAGCCGCCGCAGTAACGGCGATAATGCCGCTAAGCATTGCTTATGCAGCAGAAGAACCCGTTTTCCCGCACTTCAACAAGAACGATGTGAACGGAAGCATTACAGTAACTCTCCCTGAGGGAATGAGCGCAAAGGTAAACATTTCCTTCGATTCACCCGAGGGTAAGGCTGAACCATATTATATCACAGAGCTTTCCGAAAACTCATCGGCTGTTTTTGAGATAGAAGGCAGGGACAATTCCGAGGACGACTACCGTAATTATCTCCTCACCGTCGCTCCGAGCGGAATGAATGTCGAGCCGTTCACTGCGGAATTCACAGTTCCCGACGGAAACGACAATCCTGACAGCTTCAAGGAGATGAAGTATACCTTCACTATCGACGATGTTGTATCCGATAATGACTGGGATGCATCCGGCAGCGATGGTGATGTCACCGTAGCATACCACCTCAAAGCCTACACTCTCGGCGATGTGAACGAGGACGGAAAAATCGATGCAAAGGATGCCTCAGCCGTTCTTATGTATTATTCGGCAGCCTCCACGGGCGCAGAAACCACTTTGTCCGATTCTCAAATGAAAGCGGCAAATGTCAACGGAGACTCACATATTGATGCTAAGGACGCCTCACGTATACTTATGTACTATTCCGTAGCTTCAACAGGCGGAGAGCCTTCATGGAGCTGAGCCGACAAATCTCATAATACTACTGAAAAAGCCATAATGAAGCTCTGCTCCATTATGGCTTTTCTTATTCTGTAAACAGACGGTGAAGCAGCATCCTGTATGCCTGCTTCCAACGCGGATAAAGCTCCTCGTCCTCACAAAGCGGCTGTCTGCCCTCATTCAGAGCCGTATACACACGCTTGCCTGCTTCTGCACCGCCGTCCGGAAGCCTGACTGTATCAGCTGTGCACGGCTGTATGCCGCCTGCCACAACCTCACACGAGCAGCGCGGCGGCTCGCCTGCGGAATCAAGTATGCTCCGCTCACTTTCAGCAACGGCTTTCTCCGTGATACTCAGCGTCAGGAACGGCGGAAGCAGTATCTCCGCCTCATCGGGCTTCGCATAGTAATCAAGAGCAGCCGCAGCGTCAATGCACGGTGTCCCCTGCGGAAGAATGAACCTCATCAGAGCGATACCAAGCCTGTCGCGGTACTCGCTGAGAAAGCCCGCCGTTGATGTAGATGTAAATGAAAGTGTCGCTCCTGCCGCTTTGCACAACTCATAATCAGACCACCTCTCAACGCGGAAGGTACAGCAGTCATTTTCCGCAGAGCATTTCCTGAATGCCGAAAACAGCAGTGCAAAGAAATCAGTCAGTCTGCCTGTATTCTCAAGAATGTCAGCATCAAGACGCTTACCCTCGGCAGCACGCGCACGCTCCGTTTCAGTTCCGCTGAAAAAGAGCGAGTTGATCGTAACATACGCTTTCGGATCGTTCCCGAACGGACAGTCACCTGACACATCACCGATATAGTATCTCAAAGCAGCTTTTTCACGTTCGCTCAGCTCAGTCATAACGTCCTCCTAAAGCATAAGCCGACCGAAGGTAAACCCTCGGTCGGCTCGTTTTTACCATGTTCCTGTTCCCGGATCGGGTGTTCCGCCCTGATTCGGATCAGCAGGTGTATCTCCGCCGCCGCCCTGATTCGGGTCAACCGGAGTAACTACTCCCTGATTCGGGTCAACCGGAGTAACTACTCCCTGATTCGGGTCAACGGGATCTGTTCCGCCCTGTGTCGGATCAACATTTGTTCCACCCTGTGTCGGATCAACATTTGTTCCGCCCTGTGTCGGATCAACATACGGTTCGCCCTGATTCGGATCGACAGGGGTGGTATAAGTCTCGGTGTATCCGGGGATTCCGCCTGTGGGGATGCGTCCGTTCCATAAGAAGCCCGAGCCTGTCGTCAGTGTGATGGTGAAGCTTGTACGTGCACGGGTGGTTGTGGCTCTTGTAGTAGTAGCCTTTGTGGTCGAAGCTGTTGACAATGTTGTCTCGACCGACGGTATTCCGCTCTGAACTGACTGCTGACCGTCATCCTGTGACATATTTTCACCTCTGCCGATGTTGGTCATTATCTTCTCGGACGGAGTTATCGGAAACAGTATAAAAAATGTAAGAATAAGCAATGTCATTACCACAAAGCTTCCGCACGAAAGCACGGTTATCTTCGTGGATTTTCTGAGGCTGTTGAAAAAACCTGATTGTCTGCTCATTTGATTAACACGCTCCAAAACGTCAATGTTCTTTTCACATACATATTATTTTATCCCAAACGCGACTAAAAGTCAATAGGCAAAAGTGATAAACAGCGGAAAATTGTCGGATAATGCCGCATTCCTCACTTGATGAGATCTGTCAGGCTGCCGAGGCAGAGCTCAAAGCAGCTTCCGTACCAGACTTCGTCGGCATGAGGGAGAGTGGCTGTTATGCAATCGGAGGTGAAGCGCACAGCAAGTCCGAGAGCTTCGCCGAGTCCTTTTCCGAGGGTGACCGCACCTGTGAACACGCTTGCAAAAATGTCTCCCGTGCCATGTATCTGGCGGTCAACATGAGGACAGAACGCGCTCATGAATTCACCATGAACCGAATCGAATGCAACGGCTCCGTGCTCATCGCCGCGGCGCACTCCCGTAAGCACGGGATACTTGCAGCCAAGCTCCGCAAGCAAGCGAAGAAGCTCCCTTGACCGTTCCTCGTTGGTATTCTCCTCGTACGGAATATCGAGCAGGAATGAAGCCTCGGTCATATTCGGGATAATATAGTCAGCCTTTGCACACAGTCTGCGCATACCGCTCACAAGCTCATCCGTGAAACCTGCATAAAGTCTGCCTGCATCACCCATTACGGGATCGACTACGATAAAGTTGTCCTCTCGCCCGAACGTATCAAAGAAATCCGAGACTATCTGCACCTGTGCAGGAGAGCCGAGATAGCCTGTATATACGGCATCAAAGGCGAGCCCCAACTGCTTCCAGTGTGCAGCTATCTGCGGAATATCGCCCGTCAGGTCACGGAACGTATAGTCCCTGAATCCGCCTGTATGTGTCGAGAGCACAGCGGTCGGGATAACGGCTGTCTCAATTCCCATTGCCGATATTATCGGCAATGCAACGGTCAGCGAGCACTTTCCGAAGCATGAAATATCCTGTATAGTAACTGCTTTTTTCATATAGCATCTTTCCTTGCAACAATGATACATCTATTTTACTTCATTTGCGGTCTGTTGTCAAGTGGCGTGCATCACAGCGGCGTTTTTCCGGGCCGATCTCCGAACGGAAGAATATTCCTGTGATTACCTGAGCCGATACGGGCAATAATACTATTGCTCCCCCAACTAAGCCTTGCCAAAAGGCGAAGTTAATTGGTGGAGCAATATCAAAACCTGTATGGGGAGATATGTTATGGCATACAATAAGGTAGTCATCTCGGGAATAAACACATCGGAGCTGACTGTGCTCAAGGAAGCGGAAAAAATGGCTTTGCTGCGTGAGATACGCGAAACAGGCAGCAAGGAAGCCAAGGACAAGCTCGTCAAAGGCAATCTGCGGCTCGTTCTCAGCGTGATACAGCGTTTCACAGGCAGAGGTGAGGATGTTGACGATCTGTTTCAGATAGGCGTGATAGGACTTATCAAGGCGATCAACAACTTTGATCTGACGAAAGAGGTGCGGTTCTCGACATACTGTGTTCCGATGATAATGGGTGAGCTCCGCCGCCACCTGCGCGATTGCAGCCAGATAAAAGTAAGCCGTTCGCTCCGCGATCTCGCATACAAAGCGATTCAGGCGAAGGAACGGCTTATGCTGAAAAATCAGGGTGAGCCGACTATCGAACAGATAGCCTGTGAAATAGGCGAAAAGCGTGAGGATGTGGTCATCGCGCTCGAAAGCATCAGTGATCCGATATCGCTGTATGAGCCCGTATACTCGGACTCAGACGACACCATGTACATCATGGAGCAGATAGGCGACAAAAATGATGTTGAGAGCTGGATGGACGAGCTGTCCATCCGCGAAGCAATTAAGCAGCTCGGTGAGCGTGAGCGCAATATCCTGTATCTCAGATTTCTCAAGGGCAGGACACAGGTCGAGGTAGCACAGGAAATAGGCATATCTCAGGCGCAGGTCTCGCGTCTTGAGAAGGGAGCTATCAGCCGCATCAAAAACAGCGTTTACTGATCTGTTACTCCTTCTTTGAATCTTTGTCCTCTATCGCCGAACCGACATCTTTTTCGGATGTATATTCCGAAATATAACGCTTTATTTCTGGCTTTCCTCTTAATGCCCAGTACACCATCAGGATAAAGATGAGAGGAAGTATGATGAACGGCATAGAACTGATACTTGCAATGAGAACTGCATCAGCAGGAACACGCACCTTGTGCTCGGCTGTTTCCTCCGCTGCTGCTTCCGTTTCGATGCGGTGTGCCCGTACAAGCAGTCTGTGCGTATTTATGCCGTACGGAGTGCAGGTGAGCAGAGTGACAAGATCCTGTCCCGGCACGACCTGAAGCTTATCGGTATTATATGGGAGTACCACCGAGCTCCCTTCAACTTCGTATGTATACACCTCATCAAGCACAGAGATAGTGAAGCGGTCGTCCTCGGTAAGCTGGTCGATCGAGCTGAACAGCTTTGCTGAAGGGTGTCCGCTGTGGGCAGAGATGACAGAATGGGTATCAATTCCGCCGACAGGCAGAGAAGTGCCCTCCATGTGTCCGACAGCGATATTCAGCACCTCGGCACTTGTACCGTGATAGATCGGAAGATGTACATTTATCTTCGGAATATCAATATATCCCATGATACCTGTTCCTGTTACGTCAAGGATATCACTGTAACCCGAAAGCTCCTTGTAATCCTTCATTGGATTCGGAAGCTTGTTCAGTTCGGCATTATAGGCGTATGCTTCGTTGAACATCCGTTCCTTTTCAGCAGTATCAAGAGTTGCAACTGATTTCTCATACTGCTCAATGATCTTCGTCTGGACACGATCATTCCACCAGCTGCTGAAGATCGGATACATTACTACTGCGATTCCCACCAGCATGATAACTATAAAGAACAGTGTGACAGCAATATCAACGGGCTTTATCTTTCGTTTCATTGTTTTTCTCCAAGCAGATGCGGCAGATCAAAAGGATAAATACGCAGCCAGACGACACCGAGCACGTTCTCGTCCGATACACAGCCGAACACCGATGAACGGCTGTCTATCGACACCTCACGGTTATCGCCCATTACAAAGCAGCGGTTCTCCTTTACGGTGTACGGGAATTCAACATCACATTCTCCGAATGAGTATTTGTCGATGTACGGCTCTGAAAGCGGTTCGCCGTTAAGTGTCACAAATCCATTTTCATCAAGCTCGACAACGTCGCCCGGAACCGCGATCACCCTTTTGAGCAGCAGCTTCTTATTATAATACATAGCAATGACATCACCGCGTTCGGCAGTGGCAAGCTTGTTGCAGACAACGATATGTCCGTTTGATACGAGCGGCTCCATGCTCGTGCCTGTTACGCGGACAAGCGGAAACGCCAGCCATGCGATGAGGACGACCACAGCGGCTGCAACAGCAACTGCTGCGACCGTATTTCCGAATGTTGCGGCAAACAGCCTTCTGTAACGTTTCCTGTTAAGGACGCTGCGTATTTCCTTTGCTGACGGGATGTCATCAAGAGAAGTGAACTTACTCATCCTGCACCTCCTGAGCAGCCGATGTCTCCTGCTTTTCAGCCGCGGCATCAACACCGCCGGAAAGTACGATTATCTTTGCACGCAGCATATCATTCTGCGCTTTCAGATCGTCGATCTCAGTCCTGAGATAATAAAGCATCTCGATAAGGTCTTCCTTTTTTGCTTTGCGAAGCTCCTTTTCCGTCATGACAGTATCCCTCCGAAAATTCAATAATAAACGATACGTTTTATATATTATACATCTATTCATCAGCAGTGTCAATCTGTCGCGGGAATTCATATACTATTATATGTGTATCACGCATCACAGAAGCGCAAGAAATGAGCAGACTAAAATATACAGTCCGTTATATTTATTTGAATAAATACATATCTTAATAGCATTTTTGAACAATTTGTGTACTTTTTTCATTCGGTGTATCATATCTCCGTATTTATGCATAAAAGCGAGATATAATAATTGTAATAATTTCACCAATCGCTCACAGAACGACAAAATTAACTAAAAAATCATTGACACCGCATACAATACATGATATAATTAAGCAAAAGAACGAAGAAAATGTATAAAAATATTTACAGTAATATAGCATACAGAATATACAATCTGTAATTCGCCAGCACATTCCTTACAGAGGTGATACCGTGACGGACAAGGAATTCCGAAAGCTCCGACGCAGTGAGCTGATCGAGATAATGTATGAATATCAGCGGCGAGAAACGGAAATGCAGACGGAAACGGAAGAACTGGATAAAAAGTTTTCAGTTGGAAATCCTGATGAATATGTGGAAGACCCGAATGGGTATGCATTTACAAATGAAGAAGAAAAGAAAGCATATCT
>JAKSQV010000060.1 GCA_024403935.1 Ruminococcus sp.
CCGCTCCTGAGATGTGATTTGACAGCCATAGTCACTGCCGTATCAGTTATGCTCCCTGCAAGCTTAGCGGCGGTATTCGATGTACACGGTGCAACTACCATGATATCGGTCATTGCTTTCGGGCCGATCGGCTCTGCATCGGCAACTGACATTATCACATCACGTCCGCAGATATCACGCAGTCTGCGGACATTTTCCTCTGCCGAACCGAATCGAGTTGACACAGATGCCGCAGTTTCCGACATTATCGGCACAAGTTCCGCACCAAGCTCCGCAAGCCGCTCTGCCTGTTCAAAAGTTCGCTCAAACGTGCAGAATGAGCCTGTGAGCGCATACCCGATTTTCGGCCCTTTCAGTTTTGCGTGCATGAGCATTCCCCCTTTCGTCAAGTATTCCGCTTACAGTGTCAGCAATTATCCTGCCTGCCGTCACGGGAGCAGTCTTGCCGGGAATTCCGAGCGCCCAGACTGCCTTTTTTCCAAGCTCTGCCGCCGAGGCAAAATCTATACCTCCCGGTTTCGAGGCAAGGTCTATGAAAAGCGTATCATCGCTGAATTTCATGAGCATACTGCGGTCAAGAACAAGCGACGGAACGGTGTTGAAAACCAAGCCGTAGTCATTGCCCATATCCTCTGTATATACCGATTTTACGCCGTGGAGAACTGCCCTTGCCGCACCGTTCGCATTACGCACAGCCGCCGTGATATCTGCTCCGAAGCCTTTCAGTATCTCCGCAAGAGCAGTACCGATGCGTCCCATGCCGACTATGAGCACTTTCAGCCCGTTAAGTGTCACGGGGAGTTCCTCCAGTGCAGTCTGGACAGCGCCCTCTGCTGTGGGAACGGCATTTCTCAGCATCAGTTCCTCACGGCTCATATAGTCGCATATTTCGGCATCGTGGAAAATAGTGTGAAGTCTGCTGTCAGGTCTGCCTGTGAAGATAATGCCGTCAGCGGCGAGGATATCATTCAGTTCATTGGCGTTAATTTTTCCTGAAAAGCACGGCGCTGTCAGGAATCCGTCATCATCAAGCGGCGGCACAGGAAGAACTATGCAGTCATATTTCCCCGAAACACAGCCATTTGTATTGACACCTGAGAAATGCTCCCTGTCAAAGCCTGTCACAGTGGTATCATATGAGCGTGCAAGCCGTTCAGCGCAGTACATCTGCCGCATATCGCCGCCTGCGATAAGTATTCTTGTTTGTTTTTCCATATTTCTCTCCAATCTTCAAGGGAGTTTTCCGCCCTGTCAACAACATTATATGCGCTTTCTGCCATAATGTGTATTGTCTGTCGGGGATTTGCGGTCGTTCTTTTTTATGCAGGCGACCAATGGCCGCCCCTACAACGTGGCTTTTTCAGAACGGCACGGGCGCATTTCAGGGAATTTTTGCCATAGTTTCAATGTAGGTATTGACAAATAATTGAATTTGTTGTAAAATATATGGTGTGTATTTGTAATTCATTGCTGTGCATTGTTTTACTCAGCCGTTCACCGCAGTTTCCGAACGGCTCTCATGAAAAAATTATGAAAAGGCGGTAAACATAAAAATGGGTTTATTTAAGGGTATTTTCGGCGCAAATGCTTACTCCAACAGAGAGTTGAAGCGCATCGAGCCGATTAAAAATAAAGTCCTCGACCTCGAGGAAGAATACGGCAAGCTTTCAGATGCCGAATTAAAGGCTAAAACACAGGAATTCAAGGACAGACTCGCTGACGGTGAAACTCTCGACGACGTTCTTCCGGAGGCTCTCGCTACCGTAAGAGAAGCCGCATGGCGTGTCCTCGAAAAGAAGCCTTATCCTGTTCAGATAATCGGCGCTATCGTTCTTCATCAGGGACGTATCGCTGAAATGAAGACCGGTGAAGGTAAAACTCTCGTTGCCTGCGTTGCTTCCTACCTCAACGCTCTCTCGGGTCTCGGCGTTCACGTTGTTACCGTAAACGACTACCTCGCCAAGACTCAGGCTGAAGAAATGGGCAAGGTACTCCGCTGGCTCGGTCTTACAGTCGGCTGTATCCTCCACGGTCTCAACAATGACGAGCGCCGTGCTGCATATAACTGCGATGTTACCTACGGTACAAACAACGAACTCGGTTTCGACTATCTCCGTGACAACATGGTAACTCACAAGGAAGAACGTGTTCAGCGTGCTCCTAACTTTGCAATTGTCGATGAAGTTGACTCTATCCTTATCGATGAGGCACGTACTCCTCTTATCATTTCAGGACGAGGTGACAAGTCAACAGAACTTTATTCTATCGTTGACCGTTTCGCAAAAACTCTTACCTCAACAACTGTCGTTGAGACTGATGACAAGGTCGATCAGGATACTATCAACGAAAATGCAGACTATATCATTGACGAAAAAGCCAAGACAGCTACTATCACTCAGCGCGGCGTAAAGAAGGCTGAAATGGCATTCCGTGTTGAGAACCTCATGGATCCCGAGAATATGACTCTCATGCACCACATCAATCAGGCTATCAAGGCTAACGGCGTTATGAGAAACGATATCGACTACGTTGTAAAAGACGGCGAGATCATCATCGTTGACGAGTTCACAGGCCGTATGATGCAGGGCAGACGTTTCAATGACGGTCTCCATCAGGCTATCGAGGCTAAGGAAGGCGTTAAGGTCAAGAGCGAGTCAAAAACTCTTGCTACCATCACTTTCCAGAACTTCTTCCGTCTCTATACAAAACTCTCAGGCATGACCGGTACTGCCATGACCGAAGAAGACGAATTCAAGGAAATTTACAAACTCGACGTTATCTCTATCCCGACAAACAAGCCTGTTATCCGTATCGACCACAACGATCAGGTCTACAGCTCAGCTAAGGGAAAATATGAGGCTATCATCAACCAGATAATCGCCTGCCACGACAAAGGTCAGCCTATCCTCGTTGGTACAGTCTCTATCGAAAAGTCAGAGCTTCTCTCCGCAATGCTCAAGAGAAAGGGCATCAAGCACGAAGTCCTCAACGCTAAACAGCACGCCAAGGAAGCCGAGATCGTTGCTCAGGCCGGCAAGTACGGCGCTGTTACCATCGCTACCAACATGGCAGGACGTGGTACCGATATCATGCTCGGCGGTAACGCTGAATTCCTCGCAAGAGCTGAAATGAGAAAGCGTGAAATTCCGGAGGAGATAATCTCAGAGGCTATCGGCTTTGCTGATACGGACAATCAGGAAATTATCGATGCAAGAGCTCTCTACCGTGAACTCTATGACAAGTATAACGCAGAAGTAAAGGAAAAGGCTGTCGCTGTCAAGGAGGCCGGCGGTCTCTATATCCTCGGTACAGAGCGCCACGAGTCAAGACGTATCGACAATCAGCTCCGTGGACGTTCAGGCAGACAGGGCGACGAGGGCGAAAGCTGCTTCTTCCTCTCTGTTGAGGACGACCTTATGCGTATCTTCGCAGGCGACCGTCTCGAAAATATGATGAAAACTCTCAACGTTGACGAGGGTATGCCTATCGAGAGCAAAATGCTCACCAAGATCATCGAGTCCTCACAGAAGAAGGTCGAGGGTCACCACTTCAGCATAAGAAAGAACGTCCTCAGCTACGACGACGTTATGAATACACAGCGTGAGATAATCTATAAACAGCGTTCACAGGTTCTCGACGGCGAGGATCTCCACGAGAGCATTCTCAAGATGATGGAGGACTTCATCACAGATACCGTAAACAGATATATTGTTGACGAGAATATCAAGGACGACTGGAATCTCCTCGGCTTGAAGGAATATTTCCTCAACTGGCTCATCGAAGCAGATGACCTTACTTTTGAGGATGACGAACTCGAAAGCGTTTCAAAGGACGATATCCTCTCAGCCCTCAGCAAGAAGGCAGGAGAAATCTATCAGGCTAAGGAAGAAGAATACGGCTCAGAAGTTATGCGTGAACTCGAAAGAGTTATCCTCCTCAAAGTCGTTGATACAAAGTGGATGGCTCATATCGACGATATGGAAGAACTCAAGAAGGGTATCGGTCTCCAGTCATACGGTCAGAAGAACCCTGTTATTGAGTACCGTTATCAGGGCTTTGAGATGTTCGACTATATGGTTGAGTCCATTCGTGAGGATACTATCCGTATGCTCCTCACCGTCAAGCTCCAGAAGAACGAAGCTCCCGAGCGTGAACAGGTTGCAAAGCCTGATGCTCCGAATGCAGGTTCAGGCGACGGAAGCTTTGACGAGACAAAGCGTGTGAAGAAGATCGGCGACAACGATCCGTGTCCGTGCGGAAGCGGCAAGAAGTACAAGAAGTGCTGCAAGGGCAAGGAAAAATCAGCTTAATAAAAATACAAAGCGGAATTTTCGCTGTTTATAGCAATACTGCTATTTATTGAGGGAAACCCTTTTGAAAAAGGGTTCTCCCTCAAACTCCCTTCCTAAAACTTTCAGCGTTAGTGTATCTGATATGGGACTAAATGTCCCATATCAGATACACCATAATACTAAAAGTCTTTGGAAAGGGGTTCGGGGAAGAACCTTTCCTCAGAAAGGTTTGCCCCGATAAAGAGCAGTATTTCCATAATCAGTGAAGATTTCGCTCTATCTTTTCGGAGGTGATACAATGGGCGGATACAGCGTTTTTGCAAGGTACTATGACGACCTCACCGCAAATATTGACTATCAGAAGCGTGGGGCATATTTCCACGAAATAATACAGAAATTCAAGACTACCAAAGAAAATATTCTGCTTGACCTTGCCTGCGGTACGGGAAGCATCTCCGAAGTTATGGCAAAGTTCGGCTATGATGTTATCGGCGTTGATTACTCGGAGGAAATGCTCGGAACGGCTGTCGAGAAAAAATTCGACAGCGGTCTGAATATCCAGTATCTCTGTCAGGATATGCGTAAGCTCGATATGTTCGGCACGGTAGATATCACTATCTGCGCCCTTGACAGCATAAACCACCTCTCCTCCATTGACGATGTGAAAAAAGTTTTTGAGAATGTCGCATTCTTCTCGGAGAAGGACGGGCTGTTCATATTTGATGTCAATACAGTTCACAAACATCGTAATATCCTCGCAAACAACACTTTCACCTATGAGACCGACAATGTTTACTGCGTATGGGAAAACACTCTCGTGCCCGAAACCGATGAGGTCAGGATGAATCTTGAATTCTTTGAACTTGAAGAAAACGGACTGTATTCACGCAGCAGCGACTGTTTCTCGGAGAAGGCTTACAGTGAGACTGATATCGAACGTCTGCTCGGCGAATGCGGATTCGAGGTCATTGCCAAGTACGGCGATGATACTTTTGATGCTCCGACTGAAACTACACAGCGTATAGTTTATGCCGCACGCTGTATACGGAACGGACAGATAATGGATCGGCAGTAATATACTGAAAGGAATAATTAAATGGGTAAATTATACAGAGCGATATCGGCTGACGGCTCTGCTTTTGCAGAAGTCCTCGATGCAAAGGATATCGTTGCAGAAATCGAAAAAATACACCAGACCTCCGCTGTAATTACGGCAGGTCTGGGCAGACTGACAATTGCCGCCTCACTCATGGGCTATATGCTCAAAGGCGAAAATGATTCGATCACTCTCCGTGTGAACGGCGGCGGCGCATCAGGTCAGCTCGTTGCAGTCGCTGACAGCCGTGGAAACGTCAAGAGCAGTGTTGACCATCCTGTTGTCGAGATACCGCTGAATGCGCAGGGCAAACTTGATGTAGGCGGCGCAGTCGGCAAGGACGGCACACTCTCCGTTGTCAAGGATCTTGGGCTGAAAGAGCCGTATGTGGGCGTTGTTCCGCTTGTTTCGGGCGAAATCGCAGAGGATATTGCAAGCTACTATGCAACAAGCGAACAGATACCGACGGTTTGCAGTCTGGGCGTACTTGTGAATCCTGACCTCACAGTTAAGTCGGCAGGCGGTTTTCTCGTTCAGCTTCTGCCGTTTGCTGACGAAAAAGTTATCGACGTTATCGAGAAGAATATCGCAGATATACGCCCTGTATCGGCTATGCTTGACGAGGGCATCACTCCGCAGGAGATTGCTGAAATGCTCCTTGCAGGTCTTGAACCGAATGAGCTTGATACGGCTGAACCTGCCTACAGGTGCGACTGCTCCCGTGAGAGAACGGAGAGAGTGCTCATAAGCATCGGAAACGACGAATTGAAGGCTATTGCTGACGAGGGCAAGGATACAAGCGTTGTATGTCATTTCTGCGGTAAGGAATATGTGTTCACTCCGCAGGAGATTGCTTCGCTGATAAAGGAATAATATTGTTATACATTTTGTACGGGTGGCTATTGGCTGCCCGTTTTTGTTATACTGTATGTAAACGCAGATGATACTTTTTTCGTAGCCGCTTACGTGTTTGCTCTCATACAATGTGGGAATTGTGATAAAGTGTCAGCGCAATATTTGTGGATATGACCGAAAATGTAGGGGAGCACGCCCCGTGCTCCCTCGGCTGGTTCTGAATTAAAAGCAAAAGTCGGCAAAAAGAGGGGGAGGCAA
>JAKSQV010000061.1 GCA_024403935.1 Ruminococcus sp.
GCAGCAGTTCTGCAACCGTGCTCAATGCTCTCCGTCTGAAAAGTGCGGCTCTTGGAGCAGTAGAGCTGTGTGACTGTGAGATAAGCAGCATTGCTCCCGAAGGAAACGCCTTTGAGCTCACATTCAGCCGCGGAACGATATTCTGCCGTAAGGTCATAATCGCAGCAGGTGGTTACGCCGCCCCCTCATTCGGTACTGACGGCGGAATGCTCAGGATGCTAAAAGGTATGGGTATCAGATCGGGAAAGATCTGCCCTGCCGCAGCTCCGCTGAGAGTCAGCCCCGACAGGCTAAAAGGATTGAAGGGCGCGCGCATCAAAGGTGAGATAGCCGCATATTCGGGTGAAAAAGAGCTTAGACGCGAAAAGGGCGAGATACAGTTCAATGAGAACAATATCTCGGGAGTATGCGTTCTTAACCTCGCCTATCTGTTCCAGCAGTATGAAGGCAGGCTCACACTCCGTGCAGACCTCGCCTCAGATATGTCCGAAAACGAGCTTTTCGACTATTTACACAGGATTCGTACCGACCGCTGCGGCTGTGTCGCAGAGGAACTGCTCAGCGGCTTCTTTATAAAGAATCTTGCTGTATGGCTCATAAAAAACATTCTCGGGAAATCGCCTTCTGCCCCCATTGAAAGCATCACAGACAAGGATATAAAACTGCTCTGCAGCAGTATAAAGTCCCTTGAATTCGAGGTCACAGGCTGTTCGCCGTGGCAGAACGCCCAGTCAACAATGGGCGGTATCACGTCAGACTGTATCAATGACAAACTCGAATCGGTCAAGTATGACGGTATGTTCTTCTGCGGTGAGATACTTGATGTTGCAGGCGACTGCGGCGGATATAACCTGCAATGGGCATGGTCATCAGGGACATGGGCAGGGAAAAATGCGGCTCTGTCGCTGAAAGGAAAATGCAATGATAAGAGTCGGTAATATAAAAGTGCCGCTCGACTTTGATTTTTCTACGCTTGAGCAGTTCTGTACAAGCAGGCTCGGCATATCGGACAGCAGCCTCCGCTCAGTAAAGCTCTCAAAAAAATCAGTCGATGCGCGCAGAAAGAATGATGTGCATTTCATTATCTCGCTCGACATCTCTGCAAAAGGTGAAGTTACACTGCTTAAGCGACTGAAGAATGCTTCTCCTGTAAAGAAATATGTATACACCATACCGCGTGTAAACGTTGATAAAAGACCTGTTATTGTCGGTTTCGGACCCGCAGGTATGTTTGCGGCACTTGTGCTCGCTTCGGCCGGGGCACGTCCTATCGTCATTGAACGAGGAAGCGATGTTGATACACGTGTAAAGGCTGTCGAGGAGTTTACTGCCTCGGGTAAGCTCGACACCGAATGTAACATCCAGTTCGGTGAGGGCGGCGCAGGCACGTTCTCTGACGGCAAGCTCACAACAGGTATTAAAGACGAACGTATACGCTGGGTACTTGAAAAGCTCGTGGAGTTCGGTGCGCCTGACGAGATACTCTATATGGCAAAGCCTCATATCGGCACGGACAAGCTCCGCGGAACCGTAAAGTCACTCCGCAGGAAAGTTACCGAGCTTGGTGGCGAAGTGCGCTTCGGAGCCAGATTCAGCGGTTATGAGGTACAGAACGGCTGTATTTCTGCGGCTGTATACACTGACGGCAATGGCGAGCATATCGTGGAAACAGACACTATCATTCTCGCATCAGGTCACAGTGCGCGTGACGTCTTTGAAATGCTGTATGAAAAAGGTGTCTCACTCAGTCAGAAAAATTTCGCTGTTGGAGTGCGTATAGAGCATCTCCGCACAGATATCGACAAGGTTATGTACGGCAGCTTTGCAGGGCATAGTGCCCTTAAAGCCGCTGATTACAAGCTTGTTGTCCATCTGCCGAACGGAAGAACACTGTATACTTTCTGTATGTGTCCGGGCGGCGTGGTAGCGGCAGCTTCCTCAGAGAAGGAACGGCTTGCGGTCAACGGAATGAGTTACTTTGCGCGTGATGAGGTCAACTCGAACAGTGCTTTGCTCGTGAATGTTGGTCCTGATGATTATGGCAGTCCACATCCGCTTGCGGGTATGCATTTTCAGCGAAAGCTCGAAGAACAGGCTTTTATCGCAGGTGGAGGCTCTTACTCTGCGCCTGTGTGTACTGTTGGCGAGCTCATGGACCGCAAGCTTTCTGACGGCTTCGGACATGTACTCCCCTCCTACCGTCCTGACGTGAAAAAGGCACTTCCTGATGAATACCTGCCCGATTTCATCTGTGAGTCGCTCAGACTCGGCATACCTGAAATGGGCAGAAAGATCAACGGCTTCGATAATGCCGAAGCCGTACTGACAGGTATAGAGAGCCGCAGCAGCTCTCCTGTAAGGATAAACAGAGGCGATGACCTGCAATCCCTTTCCCTCAGAGGACTCTATCCGTGCGGAGAGGGCGCAGGATACGCAGGAGGCATAGTTTCCGCTGCTGTTGACGGAATGAAGTGTGCGGAAGCAGTAATAGATAAATTGATCGGAGGTATATCATGAAGGTTAATGTTATTGGCGGAGAAATGAGTCCACGTGAGATAGACGAATATATTACTTATATTGACAAAAAATATCCCGGCAGACAGATCAGCGGACTTGATATAATTATTGACGGTGAATTTGTCGATATTAAAACACATTTCAAGGACACTGATTTCCAGCACGCCTATCGCTCTGCTGATTATCTCGTAAACAATATGGATAAGCTCAATGATGCCAAACAGAGTGAATTTTCTGATAAACAGCGTCATAAAGTCGGAGAGGAAGAATAATGGAGCTCACTAATATCGGAGATATAAAACAACTGCTTTCCCGTCACGGATTCAGCTTCTCAAAGGGACTGGGACAGAGCTTCATTGTAAATCCCACTATCTGCCCTCAGATCGCAGAAGAAGGAAATGCTCAGCACGGCTGGGGCATACTCGAGATCGGAACAGGTATAGGAGTGTTGACCAAGGAGCTTGCTCTCCGTGCTGACAAGGTATCTGCTGTCGAGATCGACACAAGGCTCATGCCTGTACTTAAAGAGACTCTTTCAGACTTCAGCAATATCAGGATATACAATGAAGACGTTATGAAGGCTGACCTGCACCATATTATTAAACAGGACTTTTCAGGACTTCGTGCTGCTGTGTGCGCTAATCTCCCATACTACATAACGTCACCCGTAATAATGCTTCTTCTTGAGAGCCGTCTGCCAGTCGAATCAATAACAGTCATGGTACAGAAGGAAGCGGCTCAGCGACTTTGTGCAAAAGTAGGCTCACGCGAATCAGGCGCAATAACAGTCGGAGTTAACTATTTCGGCTCAGTACGGAAGCTCTTTGACGTTTCACGCGGTAACTTCATTCCCTCACCGAACGTCGATTCAGCAGTAATACGGATCGATGTTGACAAGGAGCCGCGCCTGAACGGTGAAGCAGAAAAATTCTTCTTCAGCGTAGTAAAAGCAGGCTTCTCGCAAAGGCGCAAAACCCTCGCAAATGCAATTTCATCCCAGCTCGGAGCTGATAAGGAACAGGTATACTCTGTGCTTCGCGGACTCGGACTTCCCGAAACTGTACGCATTGAAGCTCTCGATATGGACAAGCTTACGGACTTTTCCTCTGAGCTCATGAAGCTGATGAAGTAAGCTGCTGTCAGCAGCAGACATTATCATATAATACAAAAACCGCTGTCGGGAATACTCCGACAGCGGTCATTTTTTTAGTCAAGTGCACTGAAGCCTTTTCTGAGGTCATCAAGGATGTCCTCGACATTTTCAAGTCCGACAGAAAGACGAATCATTCCGCCTTCGATTCCACAGGCAACAAGCTGCTCATCAGTAAGCTGACGGTGAGTTGCACTTGCAGGATGAAGCACGCAGGTACGTATATCTGCAACGTGTACCTCATTGGATGCAAGAGAAAGCGAATCCATGAACTTTACTGCTGCACTTCTTCCGCCCTTAATTACGAACGAGATAACGCCGCTGCATCCGAGTGGGAGATATTTCTGAGCAAGCTCATGATAGCTGCTGCTCTTGAGGCCGGGATAGTTTACTGACTCAACGTGCTCATTTGCTTCAAGGAACTCAGACACAATACTTGCATTCTCGCAGTACTGCTTCATTCTGATAGGCAGTGTCTCAAGTCCGAGATTGAGGTAGAATGCAGACTGTGCTGCGGGATAACAGCCGAAATCTCTCATGAGCTGCATTCTTGCCTTTACGATGTATGCTGCCTTTCCGTATGCCTTTGTATATACAATGCCGTGGTAGCTTTCGTCAGGCTCTGTAAACTCGGGGAATTTGCCGTTTGTCCAGTCAAAATTGCCTGAGTCAACGATAACTCCGCCGCCCTGTACAGCATGACCGTCCATGTATTTTGTGGTAGAGTGGATTACAATATCAGCACCAAACTCAAAAGGTCTGCAAAGAACGGGAGTCGGGAAGGTGTTGTCTATGATAAGCGGAACACCATTCTTATGAGCAATTTTTGCAAATTTCTCAATATCAAATACCGAGAGAGCAGGATTTGCGAGTGTCTCGCCGAATACTGCCTTTGTATTGGGCTTGAAAGCAGCCTGTATCTCGTCCTCGGATGCATCTGAATTGACAAATATGCACTCGATGCCGAGCTTTTTGAGAGTAAACGCAAAGAGGTTTACTGTGCCGCCGTAGATAGTTGCTGCAGATATGAAGCTGTCACCTGCTTTGAGGATATTGAGCAGAGAAAGCAATGAAGCAGCCTGTCCGCTCGATGTACACATTGCTCCGACACCGCCCTCAAGAGCGTTTATCTTATCCTCGACAGCCATAACTGTCGGGTTCTCAAAACGTGAGTAAATAAGGCTCTTGGTAGGATCATCAAAAACAGCTGCGACATCGTCCGTCGAATCGTAAACGTAGGTCGTGCTCTGTACTATCGGCACAACTCTCGGCTCTGTATTTTTGGGTGTATAGCCTGCGTGCAGGCATTTTGTCTCGATCTTCATTGTATGGATTCCTCCTGTATATCTGAATATATTTTCTGAGACGAAGCTTTTCATTTGCAGCAGTATCCGGCTTCAATATTGAAGAAGCGGTCTCTTTAAAGCTTGATTTTTAAATGATATTTCTTCCGTCGGACAGCATCACCCGACAGCGGCGACGCTCTCTGTAACAGTCTAATATATATTATACATTATGTGAATCAAGAAATCAATAGCCGAAAACAAATATCTTATCATTTTTTGTGATGAAATAATGAATATATGTGATGAATAGGTGTCTTTTTTTTTTTTATTTGATTACAATTTGTAAGCCTGCTTGTCAAACGCAATCGCGTTGTGTATTATAACATTGGCAGCTAAAACTGCCGTGAATCCTCATTTTTGAAAGGAATTGGATCAGATGAAGACATTAACAAAAAGAATTATTGCAGTATTTGCAGTTGTATGCGTAGCTATGTCAAGCTTCGCAGGCTGTGGAGATAAGAAGAAGAGTTCTTCCGTTTCAAGTGACGATGCTACTATGCAGTATCCGCTTGAATTCGGTAAGGCAGAAGACGGCAACGCTCTTGCTACCGCTCCTGCTGAGGAAACGACTTCTGCTCCCGTAGTTGAAGATACAACAGAGATCGAAGATGTTACAGACGCTGACGGTCAGCCGGTGACAGAAGCTGCTGTCGTTACCGATGCTGAAGGCGCAACAGTTACAGATGATTCCGGTGCAGCTGTTACCGAAATGGTAAATGTAACAACTGTTGTCAAGAAGTCAGGTTCTGACTCTACCACAACTCCTGCTGCAAAGTATGAGTCCAAGCAGGACGGAAGATATGCTATGTGGCTCGATATTTCAAAGGATGAAAACTTCTTCTTTGAAGGTGACTTCCTCCATATCGTTTTCAAGGTAAAGGAAAACATCCCTGACGGCGATTACAAGATCAGAATTTCTCCTGACCTTTCTGACGTTGCCGGTACTGCTGTATATCCCAGTAAGGTCATCGACGGTACTGTAAGAGTTACCAAGGGTACTATTGAGGACATTGATGTTTCTGGTGAAACAGGTATGGTCTTCTACGGAAACAACGTTGCCTGCAAACAGGGTGACACCGTTGACTGCTACATCAACATCAAGAACAATTCAGGTCTTGTAGCCTTCGTTATCTGGTTCTACTTCGACAGCAATGCACTTGAATTCGTAAGTGCTGAGGCTTCGGGTGAGTATCAGAAGATCGCTCGTGATACTGAAGTTGGTGCAGGCGGAAAGGCTGCTGCAACCACTGCAGAATAAAAGCTTAAATATAAACTCCACATAAATGCTTTGCTGCCATAGAATTTCTATGGCAGCCTTTTTTTGTTCCGTAATCAGTCCATATAAAAAAGGAGCAAGGCATATTTCAGCTTTGCTCCATTAGGACTCCATTAGGCTTATTCGAAAAGTCCGCCATTCTCCCAGTC
>JAKSQV010000062.1 GCA_024403935.1 Ruminococcus sp.
TATGTAATAGCGTTGCGCAGACGATGTTCGATCGTTTTCCGCCCGCCGCTGCAATAGATTTTTTTCGGTATAAACGGAGTCTCGATAGCCCTTCTCAGCTTCAGCAAGCGATTGCTTTTCCTGCCTATGGGCAGAGTATAGAGCATCTTTATCTTGAACAGGCTTGCTCCGAGGACATCGGTGAATATCTGGTCGCCTACTGCTGCAAGCGAACGCTTCGGAAGTCCGAGACGCATTGCTGCGAGCTTGTACCCCTTCTGAAACGGCTTTTTGCTTTGCTGTACATAATCTATTCCGACAACCTCTGAGAAAAGTTTCACACGCAGATAGAAGTTGTTTGAAACGATTATCATTCTGATGCCGTTCTCTTTCATCTGCTCGATCCATTCCACTACGCCTTCAGCAGGCTTAGGATCGTTGTGATCAGCAAGGGTATTGTCAATATCAAGGATAAGTCCGCGTATGCCAAACCTTGCAAGAATATCAGGTGAAATGTCTGTTACAGTGTTGAATGCAGCAGTAATACTGAAAAGCATAGAATCCTCCTAAGATAGTGTATCACCAAAGCAGTGCAAAGCGTGTCGAAAACGCGCCGTGCGGAATCATAAACATAAAAAAGTTTTAAAGGATAAAATGAAAAAGCGGACTATAAGCCCGCTTTTGTCAACATCTTCTGCATAGCAAGAATTAATACTTGCGCTTGCGAGCAGCCTCAGATTTCTTCTTACGCTTAACCGAAGGCTTTTCGTAGTGCTCTCTCTTGCGAACCTCAGCAATAACGCCATCCTTTGCGCACTGTCTCTTAAACTTCTTAAGAGCGTTCTCAAGAGATTCGTTCTTACCAACGCGAACTTCTGCCACTATTTTTTCCCTCCCTTGTCCAGAGGTTATACACGGAAGACCGTGCTTATATACCAATCACTCATAAGAGTGTCAGTCAGCTATACCTCAACAAACAGCAGATTAAAAATTCATATACGAATATAATATTATTTTATCACTAAAGGCATAATATGTCAAGCTTTTTTTACAGATTGGAAAATTTCGTCATTTCGCTACAATATTAACAAGCTTATTTGGTACATATATCTGTTTTACGATATTCTTTCCGTCCACACACTTCTTAACATCTTCATTTTCCATTGCAAGAGCAATAACGCTGTCCTTGTCAGCATCCGCTGCAATATTGAGCTTTGCCTTGATCTTGCCGTTTATCTGTACAACTATCTCGATAGTATCCTCAACGAGATAAGCTTCATCGTAGGTCGGCCAGCTCTCAAATGCGATCGTGTCGCTGTGACCGAACAGGCTCCATATCTCCTCGCCGACATGAGGCGCGATACATGACAGCATCTTGATGAGTCCCTCTGCGTACTCCTTCGGGCACTTGCCGACCTTGTACACTTCATTGACAAATATCATCATCTGACTTATCGCTGTATTGAACGCAAGCACCTCAAAGTCATTCGTTACCTTCTTGACAGTCTGGTGGTAGACCTTTGCAAGTGCGCCGTCATTGTCATCTGTGAGATTAGCGGGCTCAGTAAAGAAATTCCATACACGGTTGATGAACTTTCTTGCTCCCTCAACGCCGTTCTTGCTCCACGGCTTGCTCACCTCAAGAGGTCCCATGAACATCTCATAAAGACGGAGGGTATCTGCTCCGTAATCTCTTACTATATCAGACGGATTTACAACGAACTCGGGGAAGCGCTTGCCCATCTTGATGCCGTTTTCACCGAGTATCATTCCCTGATGAACGAGCTTCTTGAACGGTTCCTTTGTCGGAGCAAGGCCCTTATCGTAAAGGTATCTGTTCCAGATACGAGAATACATAAGATGTCCGACAGCGTGCTCGGGGCCGCCGATATAGAGATCGACAGGCATCCAGTGCTTCAGAAGCTCAGGATCAGCAAACTGCTTGTCATTGTGCGGATCAATGTATCTGAAATAGTACCAGCTTGAACCTGCGCTTCCGGGCATGGTCGATGTCTCGCGTGTGCCCTTGATGCCGTTCTTATCGTACTGCTTCCACTCGACAGCATTCTCCAGCGGAGCCTTGCCGTTCTTTCCCTTGTAGTCATCAAGCTCGGGCAGGATAAGCGGGAGCTCGGAATCATCGAGAACGTGTATCTGACCGTCCTCGCCGTGAACTACGGGGACAGGCTCGCCCCAGTAACGCTGACGTGCGAATATCCACTCGCGGAAGTGATAATTGACAGTGCGTTTTGCTCTGCCCATATCCTCAAGCTTCTTAGTAATAGCTTCCTTAGCCTCCTCAACAGTGAGGCCTGTGAACTCCTCGGAATTGATGAGCTTGTAGCCCTTTCCGAGATACTCAGTCTTTTCCATTGCGGCTTCGGACACGTCAATATGTCCGTCACAGCCGTCAATTACCTGTATCATGTCGATATTGTGAGCGACAGCATATTCAAAGTCACGCTGATCGTGGCTCGGAACAGCCATTACCGCACCTGTACCGTAGCTTGCAAGTACGAAGTCGCCGATGAACATACGGACTTCTTTTCCGTTTACGGGATTTATGCAGGTAACGCCCTTGAGCTCACAGCCGGACTTGGTCTTGTTGAGCTCTGTACGGTCCATATCGTTTTTCTTTTTTGTCTCGTCAATGTATGCCTGTACCTCATCAAGATTCTGTACGCGGTCAAGCAGGCTTGCAGTGATCTCTCCGTCGGGAGCAAGCACCATAAAGGTGATGCCGTAAATTGTCTCGATACAGGTTGTGAATATCGAGAATTTTCCTCCGCCGACGATGTCAAACTCGACCTCAACGCCCGTTGACTTGCCTATCCAGTTCCTCTGCATCGACTTTGTTGACTCAGGCCAGTCCACCTCGTCAAGTCCGTCAAGAAGCTTCTCTGCAAATGCAGGCTGGTCGATTACCCACTGCTTCATGTTCTTACGTACAACAGGGAAACCTCCGCGCTCGGATTTGCCGTCGATTACTTCATCGTTTGAAAGGACAGTACCAAGCTCCTCGCACCAGTTTACCGGCATATCTATGTACTTTGCATAGCCGTCAAGATAGAGCTGCTTGAATATCCACTGAGTCCACTTGTAGAACTCGGGATCGGATGTAGCTGTCATCTTCGACCAGTCATAGTCAAAGCCGAGCTCCTTGAGCTGCTTTGAGAAGGTCTTGATATTCTCCTGTGTGAAGCCGTTGGGATGATTTCCTGTATTTACAGCGTACTGCTCTGCCGGCAGTCCGAAAGAATCGTAGCCCATCGGGTGGAGAACATTATAGCCCTGCATACGCTTCATGCGTGAAATAATATCCGTTGCTGTATATCCCTCGGGATGGCCTGCATGAAGGCCTACTCCCGACGGATACGGGAACATATCGAGTGCATAGAACTTCGGCTTGCTGAAGTCCCATACATCAGTCTTGAAGGTCTCATGCTCCTCCCAGTATTTCTGCCATTTCTTTTCAATGGAACTGAAATCATATCTACCCATTGTTATCAATCATTCCTTTATCTGAAATTTCTTTATCCTTTGAATATCTCTGAAAACTCTGCCCACTTGTTTGTAAAGTGTTCCTTGACGGACGGAAGTATCATCAGCAGCACCGCACAGCCTACATCGACAAGTCCTTCAAGAAGGAAGAACCAGTTGTTTGTGATGTGGAGTATGTTGGTCGGAAGGTATGAAAGGCATCCGAGGACAAGAAGTCCTGCTACCACATAATTGACATATTCGAGTCCCGTCAGCATAAAGAAGCCCATTGCGAGTGCCATTAGCAGATCACCTATCTTTAAGCCGCCGCCTATAAAGATATTGAGGAAGAATTTTGCTACCAGATAAGCTGTAATGGCGATGCATACTGTTCTTCCCTGAGCATTATTTGTTTTCATTCTCATTCTCCTTTACTAACAGAGAGCTGATATCCACCTGTTCACCGTCCGCCCACAGACCTTCAAGCTTGTAGAAGCTTCTTGTCTCCTTATAGAAGACATGAACGATGATATCCGCATAATCAAGGATTATCCATGTGTTGCCCGTGTCGGCTTCACGTCTTTCAGGCTCGACTCCCTTCTGTGAAAGCACGAATTCTACCTCGTCAGCAAGTGTACGCGAGTGGGTGTTGCTCGTACCGTTGACGATAACAAAGTAATCTGCAAGGATAGTGAGGTCTTCCACGCGGATCACCTGTATATCCTCGCCTCTTTTACTGTCGAGAGTTTTTACGATAAGTTCAAGTTTTTCCTTTTCTGTCATATATCAGTCTACCTTCCAGCTTGGTTTTTTATTCGGATCTCTCAGAGGCTCTGTTGCTTCCTCAAGCTCCTCAAAATTCATTCCCGTATCATCATATACATCATACTTGTGATCGAGTATCAGTTCAACTATTGATGTATCATACGGAGTCATAGCCGTCTGATACGGCCTGTAATAATTGTTCAGCAAAGTTATGGTCTCCTGCTTGTGAACAGAGAACACAGAGTATTCATTTCCGTCCTCGGAATAGAACGTTGCATCCTCGCCCGGCACCATATTTACGCGGACATTGTCCATTGTGAGCCCTGAAGCGAAATCTGCTATCTTGCTCATATCACCGATTGAAAGATCGGTATAGATAAGGTCCTCGTCCTTTATCTGCTTGATGTAGCTGTAAAGCTTGAGTTTGCCCTCATTCTCGACAATGTCAAACAGCTTCATCATTGTTGCCGCCATAAAGCGTCGCTGATTCTGCATACGGCCGATGTCGCCCTGAAGCCACTCAGCTCTGAAGCGTATGAACCACTCCGCCTGCTCACCCGTGAGGGTAATATCTCCCGGCGGGATTATCTTGTCCGCCTCATAGATTATCTCGTTATCAAGGTGTATCGGGATTCCGCCTACAATATCCACCATTCTTACGATATCAAAGCAGGCAGTCGTGATATAGGCATCTATCGGTATTCCGAAATTCTCCTGTACCGCATTTACAACACGCTGTATCGGAGGATTAACGTCAGGATCGCCCATCGAATAGATACTGTTGAATTTTCTTGAAGCACTGGTGGTGTAATCGGGCAGGCAGCAGTCACGCGGTATCTGGAGGATATTCATCTCTCCGTGACCGATATCGAACTGAACGACCCACATTACATCTGAGTTGAACTCGTCCTCATCGAATCCGAGGAAGAGTATGCTGTACTGTCCCTCAACGAGCTGAGGAAGGTCAAGTCCGTCATTGTAATCTTCCTCGACCTTTTCCGTGTCGATTTTGACATCGACGTTTTCCTTGTTCAGTATGCCTTCTTTTGCCATCGGCTGAGCTGTCTTTATCAGATTCATCAGCGAGATATTGCCGCCGTCCTTCTTATCAACGAAGATAGGGAGGTTAAAGATAAGTACAGCTATCACAGCTATGCTTGATACTATTGCGAGTGTCTTTATCAGCAGATCCTTGAATGAAAAGCTTTTTCTTGTATATTCCTCTTCATATTCAAAACCGTTATCATCAATATATCCGTTATTACTGCTGTCAGCTTCGTATCTGCCCTTGTACGGTGCCTTTGTTTCCTGCTGAGGCAGGCTCTCCTGAGGTGCAGCCTCGTATCTTCCGCGGTACTTCTCATTCGCGGGCGGATAATTCTGAAACGTATCATTCTGTCTGTTAACCTTCACGAGCTTCCTGAGTGGCTTCGGGGGACGCTTTTCTTCCTCCGCGCCATTCAGATTGACTTCGTTATTGTCCATATATATCCTCTTTTCCTGATTTCATTGGCTCTCTGACTGTTTCTACTTTTTCTCTGTTTTTATCTTTTCTTCATTTACAAGCCTTGTGTAAAAATTATAGCCTTCAATGGTACAAAGCGGTATCATACCGCCTTTTTTGACCTGATTCTTTATTGCAAACGAAAAAGCCTCAAGCATCGCCTCGTCAATGCTGGCGTATGTCAGCTTCCTCATCTTTTCTACATCC
>JAKSQV010000063.1 GCA_024403935.1 Ruminococcus sp.
CTGAGGATATCATCACAACAAGCAATGAATTACCGCCTGAAAACTATTAAGATAGTACTTGATAAGTTGATGAATTCTCAGAAGCCTGATTAGAATAAAAGAATGAAAAAGGCAGATACCTCTTGTGAAGTATCTGCCTTTTCTTTTAATAGCCCGCTGTATAGGTCTTAACATAATAGTTGCTGAAAAACTTCTTTATGAGTACCGACCTAATGGCACGGGAGAATCGCAGGTGTCAATATTATAGAATATAATATGCGAAAGAGGAATCAAGAAAAAGGAAGCGAAAATAGTGTGATCAAGGTAGAAAAAAGGTAGAATTTATTACCGCTTCACAATTATATTGTCTCCCATCATTTCTTTGAAACGCCTTTATTTCGGGCAAAACAGAGAATTGATACTAAGAATTCATATAATAGAGTAGACATACGCACGATAATATGCTATATTTTTGAGTTTTAATATTGGTTACAAAGTGATATTCACCCTACACACCCCAAAGCTCTGCTTATCACGTTCAAGCAGAGTATCGGGGAACAAATTGAGCCACTTGTGACTGAAAGAAGTATTCCCGAAGTAAGCGTCAAAGTTGGAAACAGGCAGGATAACATAGTCCGAATCATCGGGTTTGTTGGCGATGCAGTAAGCGATAACAGTTTCCGCGACCTCATAAGGCAGACCGTCAGGCAGCAGCGCCTTTATACGCTCTTTTTCATCATCAGAAAAAGAAAACGTTTTATCCGCCAGCGGTCCGAGCTCCAGAGCGTCAGCAAGCACATCATCAAACCGCAGCACCCACGCACCCTTGGTCTCGGGCGAGTAAAGCGACACCTGATACTGCTTGACCTTATCTCTCCAGGCAGCGTCAAATTTAGTTTTCAACGGTTCAGCGTTGGAGAGAGTAGTCTTGCTCATGTTTTCACTGTTCTTTGTGATGAACCTTTCGACCTTGTGAACGTACCTGTAAAACCAGCCTTTTCCCGACTTATCCACCAATTCGGGAAACTCCTCATGCAAATCGCAAAAATCAGTCCTGAACTGCCACTCCTCCTTCGGAGCGGCAGTTTTTTTGTCGGGGATACTGCACCATGCACACAGAGCTCGCCGTGCATAGTCTGCATCGGGAGTGCCGTTTCTGAACATATATCCCCGAGCGATTATAGTCAGCACACGGCTCAGACCTGTGAACTCCTTCATCATCTCAAAGCTGAATCGTCCGAGGAAGGAGAGATCACGCTTACCGCTGCATTTGTAAACGGGCTTGCTCGTGTAAGCCTTGAATTCTTCAATTTCGTTCAGCATTATTTGTCCCTCCTGACGTGCTTTTCGATCCTGTCATACAGCAGGTCGAAGAGCACTTTTCTTTTGCCCAGAGCCACTATGTATTTTACCGCCTCGTCAGGCTTCATTACGGCTTCAATCAGCTTTCGCCACTCAGCCGACACAGCGTCACGGTAGTACGCATTCACGGATTTATTGACATACGCCTCCATAAGCTGTCGGAAATCGACAGAGTCTCCGTCACGGATAAGATGCTTCCTGTCAGTGCGGTTATTATCATCGTCAATGTCAGCTATAAGATCAATGAGAACACGGTAACCGCCGAAACGGAAGTCACTGAAAAGCGGATAATACCGTTCAAGCTCGGGTATCCATTCAGCTAACAGATCATCACGCTGTTCCTTTGGAGTCAGGTGCCAGTTTTTAGCCTGCAACTCCTGCCTGATAGTAGTTATCCTCTCGGGAGGTGTGCTCTGAAACAGGGTATACAGCATATCTGCGTCGTATTCACGGTCCTGACCACGGCTGTACAGTATGCGCTGAATATCATTCCTGCGCTGTCTGTCTTTGACCGGCTGTCCGCAGGCTCTGATGCGTGACAGACACCGTTCATAGTCCGTCACAAGAGCTTTAATCCGCTCCATTTTATCACTGCTGAGCTTGTCCTTCCAGTTTCCATCTTCTGCAAATGTGAAAAGCTCACTATCCTCGGCAGGCTTGTCAACAACAGTCTTCGTGTTCTTTCCAAGCATATACGCAAGATACGGCAGACGCTCCACATTGGAATCCACCTTGTTCCAATCGGTATCAGCGAAGAACTTCTCAAACTGTTCCTCAAAGGTTGGTTCGTACCATGCACGGCGTCCCTCGCTCTTTTCGAGAAGGCTTTTGTACTTCAGGAACTTGCTCTTGGCGACAGTTTTAGTGCCGAGGTATTCCGTAAGATCAGGCTTCACACCGCTCTTTGCCGAATCAATTTCCAGACCTGTGAGGATAGCAAGTGTCTCAGTTTCCTCACGGCATTTGTCACGAAGCTCGTCTGCGGAGTTCTCATTGTATGCGATGATACTTCTGTTCAGCGCAGCGTTGGATATCTGTCCAACTCGGGAAGAAAAAGTGCTCTTGACCGTTTCAAAACGTGCCTGCCAGTCGGTTGCATCACGGATAACAGGTTCAGCACTTGGAATCTTCAAAAGCGGAGTGTCTGCCTTTGAATTTCTCTTGACACAGCGGTTTACGATAGGGTCTGAGATAGTTTTTATCATATCGCCGTCGAAGTCTGCACCACCGAGACGCTCCGCAGTAAGAGAGTCCCAGTTCACCATAACAACGTCAGTGAGGTGACTGAGATAATACTTCCTCATATTTTCAACGTCGGGATAGACTTGCAGCTGCACCTCTTCGTTTCGGGAGATGTGCGGATTTCGCAGGAGCGTACACTCATTATTGTGCGAATATGCCATTGACGGAGCATAGAAAGCGTTCTTCTCAAATTCACTTTGTATTGCACCGTTGAAGAAGTTACGCTGACTTGTATTTCTCTTAGCTTTTGAAGGTATAAAATCTTTAAGGAAATCAAGAAGGTCTGCGGAAAGATAGCGATTGTCACCTGCAACAATAAGCCGTCCGAGCGCGTACTGTTTCAGCACAGCCTGAGCCCGTGACTTCAATCTGTCAGCGTAAACAGGCTCGGCAATGAACTTCGGATTTTTCTCCAGTATCTTTTTGAGATAGTAGTCTTTGCTTCCTCGGCTGAACTTCCTGCCTGTGAAAAAGCTCAGGCGGTACTCCTTGTCGGTGCAAAGCCTGTGGTATTCTCTTTCCGTTTCCTTGGTGAGCCAGTGACGGTTATCGTTCGCAGGAAAGGACAGCGGCAGGTCGAGAGGTCTGAACTCGTCAGCTGTCATTGAAAGTGTGTTGAGGAACTGATAGTTCAGCTCCGTAAACTTCTGCGGACTGTCTTTGCTTACACCAGAGATGTACAGAGCGTGCTTGTATCTGCGGAAAGCGTCCCAGTAGTTCTCCCAGCTCATATTGTTCTCGCACAGCCAGCCGTAGCCCTTGAACATACTCTTAGTGAGAATTATATCAACGTCAGAGGCTTTGTGTTCAACTCCCCAGATGTCGGTGAGCGTTGCAACTCCAGCGCTCTTGAAGAAGTCATGAATGTCTATCTGATGCAGCATTCCCTTGATGTATGGCAGTCGTATCTGAAACGATGTGTGCTCGCCGTTCAGCTTTTTATTGATGACCTTGGCGAATTCCTTTGAGATAACTCCTTCGCCGTCATAACCGAGAATATCAACACTCTCCCTGCACTCAACACGGTGATACTTTCGCACAGCATTGTTGCTTCCGTCGTCCTCAACAGTGATAACATCTGTGTCGTGAACAGTGTGTTTTTGATTCTCCACAACGATAACTCTGTGAGGCTTGTCAATGCCAATTCCGTCAACACGAATGCCGCCTGAGAGCATAAGTCCGTTGTATGCATACAGCTTGCTTAGCTGACACTTGGTTATCTCCATTCCGAGACGAATGCGCTCCGTGACCTTCCAGAAAATGTCCTCACGAATAAATGACAGCACAGCATTTCTGCTCATGCTTGCTGAGCGTTCAAACGCAACATACTTACGCATACCGTTGCCGAAGTCTATCTCCACACCTCTGTTCGTAAATAGTGCCGCAGCCTTCTCTTGGAGCTGTGCATAGTAAGGGTGCGATGCATCACGGTCAAACACCCGTGAGAAGTTAGCGTAAAAAATAACATCCGACAAGTCCGTCACAAGGTCAGCGCCGTCATATTTGAAATCGTCACCGTGGAGCACGCACATTATCTGATAGAAAAGTGCGTTGTCGTCCTGCTCATGTGCGGAGTGCTTCATACAACTCCGCAGTGCGTTTTTTTCAATAACTGTTTTGTAAAACAGTCCGTCAGGCTTTGAGTAGTTGAGCATTGCTCTGACAGACAGATCATATATCCTATAACGCATAGTCTCACCACCTGCTAAAAGTATATCACAAAACCTGCCAAAATGCAATAAAGATACTGCTCCCACATTTTCATTCCGAAACACTCATTTTTGGCTGAAAAGCATTCAAAACTGTCATCGTAACAGTTTTGAGTTAAAACGTCTGCAAAGCTCTATTCTATGTGCTTTGCGGTCAATTTCAGTTTCTTGTGAGAAAAGGTCAGTTCTCATAAAAAAATTCGTGTTTCGGAAATCGTTTCAGAGCGGTCAAAAACTTATGCAAAAACAGGTCGATTTGCAAAAAGGATACTGCTCCCACATTTTTTGATGAAAGGATGATTTTTATTGACAAAAAGAATTGAAATCGAGTTCAAAAGCAGCGTCGAGATAATGAACACTCCGATGAAAAAGAGACGCTTCATCGTTGATGAAATGATCTATCCCGGGCTCCACGTACTGTCAGGTGATCCGAAGATCGGCAAGTCGTGGATGATGATGGATATGTGTCTTGCGATTGCCAAAGGTGAAAAGTTTCTTGGACGCAAAACAGAACAAGGTCATGTGGTGTACATGGCACTTGAAGATACGTCTGACAATTTACAGACGCGAATGTATGAGCTGACAGATGAGCCGACGGATAATCTGCAATACGTTTTGCTCGTCAACACTCTCGGCAACGGTCTTGAAGATGACCTGCGCAAGTGCAAGGAAACATTCTCAGACCTGAAGCTGATAGTCATCGACACTCTGCAAAAGGTGCGCGATACAGTTGATATGAAGTACGGAAGTGATTACAAGGACGTATCAACGCTGAAATCTATTGCTGACGAGTTAGGCATCGCAATTATTCTTGTTCATCACAACAGAAAGCAGCAAGACTCCAATCCGAACAACATGATACTTGGCACGAATGGTATCCCGGGTGCAGCAGACGGTTTGCTTGTTCTCACGCAAAAATCAGAAAGTAAGAGTGCGATACTGAACATAAGCGGTCGCGGAGCTCCGTCGCTTGACATAAATGTTGTCAGAGAGGGAGCAAAGTGGAAGCTGCTTGACAAACCGCCAGAGGACAAGCCTGATAACTTCCCGTCTGTGATACATGATTTTATGCTGGAGCAAAAAGATTTCCGCGGAAGTGCATCTGAGTTGTGTGAACTGTTATGCAAAAAGTTTCCGTCAGAGGAATTCAAGAACAACTGGATGTACCGAGAACTATTGCAGCACGATGAAGAAGTTCACTCTCTCGGTATCAGCTATGGCAAAACAAAAAGTAACGGCACTCGCAGTATCTGTGTCCGTTACGAAGCTGACAGGGACAGCAGTGGCAGTAAATTACTGTACCCTGAATGTGGTGCCCCTGCCGTCCCTGAAACGTCTGCAAACGCTGATATATCTTCGCAAACCGTTACTCCTTCTGCCAGTGATGTTAAAACAATTGCTGTCCCTGTTGGTGATAAACTTATTGAGTGTGCGGCTAAGGCAGTTAATGCTGACAATATAGTATTACAT
>JAKSQV010000064.1 GCA_024403935.1 Ruminococcus sp.
TGAGCTTGTCGTCGATATTTACGTATGTGACATAGCCAGTCTCGTCGGAATATTCAGGCTGTATCCATGCGGCAGGCTCGTCTGAGAGCCGTATGTTGTAAGCCTTTTCTATCATATTCCTGAGCTGGAAGTCGTCAATATATGTTACTGTGCCGTAGTGCGGATCATAGCAGGCATCATAGTCGCTCGATACCGATCTCAGATACGGCAGGTTTGCCCAGAAGACTTCACTGCAGTTCGCAGTGATGCCGCCGCTCGAAGCTGAAAACATCGTAAGTGCATAGTCATCGTCGTAAAACAATGCCTGACCGAGCACTTCGCTTACCGCATCGACCACGACCTGCGGAGGATGTGGCTTGCATCTGAGATCAGCCGAATCGCCGTTGTGGTACATACAGTAGGTGTATACCGCAACCGCCTGAGCCTTGATAGCCTCATAGCTCATAGTGCCGCCGACTTCGTTGAAAACGATCTGTGACACCATTGAGAGCACATCTCCCTTAACGCCGTTGACGGTGATCTCATCTTCCTCATCAACGCAGGTATCCATAAGATATGTATCGGGATAGTAATGGAAAAGAATGTCCTGATATGTCCAGCCGCTGTAAGTCGCATAGAAATTTGCACCGTTCTGGCTCATTCCTACGCCGTGTCCCCAGCCGTATGTCACTATTGCGAATTTACCCGGAGTTGCCTCGATCTCAGGCTCGCTCTCAAACCACGGTATATCACCGACATAACCGCCTGTCACATTCAGCTCAACAGGTGTGAGCTTCTTGCTTTTCTTCTTGGAACCGCTTTTGCCCGATTCCGGAGAAGCCTCATAGCTTATAAGTGAAAGGCTGTCATCATAGTCATCGAGAGTTGCCTTGTACCATTCAGGCTCCTGCTCCTCATTGCTTTGATCCACGGCTTCGGAAGTCGTTTCCGCTGTGGCAGTGGTCTCTGTTGAAGCGGAAGTTGTTTCCGCCGTGGTAGTATCAGCGGCAATGACCGTACTGCCCGAACCTGTGAAAGCAATCACAGCTCCTGCAATGGCTGCTGCCGCTCTCATAAAAGGTGTTGCCGTACCCATCGCTGTCACCTCTTTCAGATAGAATGTAGCTCACTGAGCCGCTTCTGTGGAAGCCTCGGTGGGCTGGTGTGCTTTCTTGTACTCCTCTGTTCTCTCGATAGTGTCGAGAGAGCCGCTCTTTTCGCCGTCACGCAGCCTTCTTGCGATAATGATAAAGCGTGAATTGTCCTCATCGGCATAGCAGGTGGAAAGTGTGAGCAGCTTGTCGCCGTACTTCACATCAACACCCGTATCAAAGAGCTGTCTTCCCCTTGCGAGGTTTATATATTCGTTGAATGTCTCCTCGTCGTCGAGTTCCTCCATATCCCAGTAGCCGAAATCTGTATATGTATGACCGCTGGTGATACAGCAGCAGCATATTACATAGTCGTAATCCCTGTAATTCGAGCTGAGCTCAATAAATGGCGCAGCCTCGAAGAAATCGTAGTCCTGTCTGTATCTTCTTATCGAGCCGAACATGGTATTGTTAGCCATATTATGACCGTAAATGACGATATTCTCGGACTGATTCTCCTCAACACTTCCGAAGTCATCGCGGAAATCCATAAAGAGTGCGCCCTCGCGGTGGAGCTCACGGTCTACGCCGTGCTCAAGATAGTATGAGTTCACCTCATACTCCTCGCCGCCATAATACGGCAATCCGGCAGGTATCTCGCCCGGATCCCTTACAACGGGGTAATCGACTTTGGTCTGGTCGATCTTAATCCACGCAACGACGTCCTTATTCTGTTTGATGAGCATTTTAGCTCTCTCAGTCATACCCTTTTCCGAGGGAACGTAATCATACGTCGGAAGAGTGGTCGGCTCGGTAGTCATCTCCGTCACAGGTTCAGCCTTGCCGACTATGTTATCCTCTTTCTTATCACTGCATCCGAAAAATGCTGCCATTGAGAGTCCTGCCGCAGCGGCAAGTGCTCCGCAGGCTGCGATAAGCCTTACTTTGCTTTTCACTTGTATCATTCCTCATTATTTGCTTTGGTATTTTCGCTTTTTACCGGTCCATACGGAACAAACGATTCAGCATCATACTTCTCATTCGGCCTCGACTCATAATATACGTTCGGCCACTTGATATTGGGATTTGCCTTGCTGTTCTTTGTTCCTTCATACAGCTCCTCACCCGGGCGGACACGGCGCGCCATAAGGATGAGTCTTCCGCGGTCATCACCTATGACATCCGTATTGCAGGTGGAAACTGTAAGAAGCGGATCGCCGTATCTTACATCCACATCGTTCGTGCGGAGCGTACGTCTCTTTGCCTCATTAACGAAATCGTAGAACTCCTCTTCATCGTCAAAATTCAAGGTGTTCCAGCAGTCGTATTCGGTATCGGTGTCGTCCTCTGCATCGAGCAGGAAGAACGAGAATATTTTATATGTATACTGCTCATAATTAGAGTTGAACTCGATTATCGGATGATTCTCGTAGTAATTCTCATTGCGGCGGTAATACTTAAGAGTGCCGAACATACTCTCATCAGCCATATTGTGACCGTAAACGATTAGGTTGTCGGAATTCTTCTCAACGAGTCTGTGATCCTCGACCTTGTCGAAGCTGTTTCTCCAGTCGAGGAACAGTGCTCCTGCGCGTGACTCCTCGCCCTTGAAATTGAGGTCAAGGTACTTGCTGTTATCCGCAGCCTGCACAACAGGCAGTGAGACTGTCGGCTCGCCGTTGACAGTCGGTATCGTCAGGTATCCGATCACCTCGGGATTTATGTCAAGCAGCTTCTTGGCACCCGGAAGAAGATCGTAATACTTATCGTCCAGCGGCTCATCCTCTTCGACAGATGCAATAATTGGCGTATACGTACGGTACATATCGTCAATGCTGCTGTACTCCATACGGCTGCGCCACAGATCAATAGTGTAGTCGCCGACATAATAGCCGCAAATAACTATTACCACAAGCGAGCAGAGGAATATGATCTTTCTTGCCTTCTCCAGCGGCTTGTCACCCTTTTCCGGGAACAATCCGCGGAGCCTCTGTCCGAGAGTCTTCTTTTTCTTCTTTTTCTTCTTCTTTTTCTGTTCGGTGTGTATACGCGGCTCAGTATGGGGAGTCTGTGCCCATGCCTCACGCGGCTTCTTCATCGGGCTGACAGCCGCTTCCTGCACAGCGTGAGACTGTACTTCGGGCTGATGCTGTACATTTTCGGCAGCAGCTTCTGCTGATACAGTCCGCTCGAAAGCAGGCATCTCTGCTGTTTCAGCCTCCGTGGGAACATCTTCGGAAAGCACATTCCCTGCTGCCATATTCTCCGCGAGTACCTGCCTGATGACATTATTTTCTGCATCCGCTGTCTCAGCAGAAACAGCCTCCGCAACGGGAACATCAGCAGTCTGATTCATCGCAGAAAGCCTGCTCTCTTTTACTCGTCTGAACTTCTCTGCAAAGCTGTCCTCTTCATAGGCAGCCGGTTCTGCTGTCTGTTCCGCTATTGAAGCAGCAGTCTCACGGCTGTCGTCCGTACCGTGGAGCGAAGCCCTGATAGCCTTGATTTTTTCAGCTTTTTCCAATGCCTCAGCGATGGCGCGCTCTTCATTCAGTTTTTCAAGATATTTGTCATTCATAGGATGATCACGGCCTCCGCTTGCATTTTACGTCAGCTGCTCCCGCATCAGGTTGCAGCCGTCTCCTTATCCATATAATTTTACACTATTGAGCGGTCTTTTGTCAAGGTCTGCGCTCAAAGTTTCACAGTATCACCTTGTACTGTACCGTTCAGCTTCACATTCGCGCTCTTTTGCACAAATCAAACGTGTTGAATTTGTGCAGACCGCACAGTTAAATTACTTGGAATAGTTGAACGTTTTCATCTCCGTACCCTCAACAGCCTTCTGTATCAGCGGCTCGAAGTCGAAGCTGCTCTGTGCTTTTTCTATGTCCTCAAGACGCGGTCTTACCTTCGGGTGACGCGGAGTAAACACCGTGCAGCAGTCCTCATACGGAAGCGTAGATGTCTCAAATGTGTCTATCTTACGCGATATATCTATTATCTCAGTCTTGTCCATGCCTACAAGGGGACGGAATACAGGTATGCGGCAGACCGCATCCGTGCAGGCAATAGCAGCCATTGTCTGACTTGCTACCTGTCCTACGCTCTCACCCGTAATAAGGGCAAGGCAGTTGTCTTTCTCGGCTATGCGCTGGGCGATCTCCATCATCAGACGGCGCATTATTATTGTGAAGAACTCCTCGGGGCAGTTGTCCTTGATAGCCTCCTGTATCTCGGTGAACGGCACACAATAGAATGCTATGCCGCCGCACCAGTCCGTAAGCTTTTCGCAGAGCTGCTCGACCTTGAGCTGAGCACGTTCCGATGTATACGGCGGGCTGACATAGTGGATCGCAGCAATATGCACGCCTCTCTTTGCCATCATCCAGCCTGCCACAGGGCTGTCAATGCCGCCTGACAGCAGGAGCAGGGCCTTTCCGCTGCTTCCTACGGGAAGTCCGCCTGCGCCCTTGATATTCTCGGCGTGAACATAAGCATTGGTGTCACGTATCTCGACTGTGACCGTCACCTCGGGCTCCTTCACGTCAACTGTGAGGTTCGGGAACTTTTCAAGGAGCACGCCGCCAAGCTCAGCGCATATCTCGGGCGACTTCATCGGGAAAGCCTTGTCTGAACGCTTTGAAGTGACCTTGAACGTCCTTGCTGTGCTGAGCACATCTCCGCAGTATTCAACCGCCTTTGCCGATATATCCGCAAAATCCTTCTCGCACACACAAGCACGGCAGAGAGCAGCTATACCAAACACCTTGCCTACGCGGTCAACGACCTCATCAAGGTCAGTATCCTCGTCAAGCGGAGTGATATAGGTAGTGGACTGTGCGCTCGTGAGCTGAAAATGTCCGAGGCTTTTCAGTCTGCGCTTGATATTCTTTGTGAGCATATCCTCAAAGGTCTTTTTATTCAGACCTTTAAGCACCATTTCTCCGTATTTTACAAGTACAATCTCTTTCATTGATTTCTCCTATACATTATTTTCAATTATATATCAGTGGTAATTTTTACTGCCCTCTTCGGTGTTATAATAGCCGATTATCCCTCTCACGCCCTTGAGCCAATGTTTGTCAAGCTCCTCTTGCTGCACTCGCCTTTCATAATAATGCAGTTCATTGTCCGTAAGCTTACTATTGCTATTCCACACCTCGCACGCCTTGCCGTTCTTGTATTTCGCAACAGCCTAG
>JAKSQV010000065.1 GCA_024403935.1 Ruminococcus sp.
GCTCCCCGAAATGCAAAGGGACAACCTCACGGAGGGGAGAGAACGATAAAACCGCATAAAAAAAATTGACACGGACGCATTTCAGGGAATTTTTGCCATAGTTTTCCTATAGGTATTGACAAATAATTAGATTTGTTGTAAAATATATGATGTGTATTTGTAATTCATTGCTTTGCAGTGTCTTACTAAGCCGTTCACCGCAGTTTTCTGAACGGCTCTCATGAAAAATTATGAAAAGGCGGTATACATTGAAATGGGTTTATTTAAGGGTATCTTCGGCGCAAACGCTTACTCCAACAGGGAGCTTAAACGTATCGAGCCGATTAAAAATAAAGTTCTCGATTTGGAAGAAGAATACGGCAAGCTTTCAGATGCCGAATTAAAGGCTAAAACTCAGGAATTCAGAGAAAGACTCGCTGACGGCGAAACTCTTGATGACGTTCTCCCGGAGGCTCTCGCTACCGTAAGAGAAGCTGCATGGCGTGTTCTCGAAAAAAAGCCTTATCCTGTACAGATCATCGGCGCTATCGTTCTCCATCAGGGACGTATCGCTGAAATGAAGACCGGTGAAGGTAAAACTCTCGTTGCCTGCGTTGCTTCCTACCTCAACGCTCTCTCGGGTCTCGGCGTTCACGTTGTTACCGTAAACGACTACCTCGCCAAGACTCAGGCTGAAGAAATGGGCAAGGTACTCCGCTGGCTCGGTCTTACAGTCGGCTGTATCCTCCACGGTCTCAACAATGACGAGCGCCGTGCTGCATATAACTGCGATGTTACCTACGGTACAAACAACGAACTCGGTTTCGACTATCTCCGTGACAACATGGTAACTCACAAGGAAGAACGTGTTCAGCGTGCTCCTAACTTCGCTATCGTCGATGAGGTCGACTCTATCCTTATCGATGAGGCTCGTACTCCTCTTATCATTTCAGGCAGAGGCGACAAGTCAACCGAGCTTTATACCATCGTTGACCGTTTCGCTAAAACTCTTACATCTACTACTGTCGTTGAAACTGATGACAAGGTCGATCAGGATACGATCAACGAAGATGCAGACTATATCATCGACGAAAAAGCCAAGACAGCCACTATCACTCAGCGTGGTGTAAAGAAGGCTGAACAGGCATTCCGTGTTGAAAACCTCATGGATCCTGAAAATATGACTCTCATGCACCACATCAATCAGGCTATCAAGGCTAACGGCGTTATGAGAAACGATATCGACTACGTTGTAAAAGACGGCGAGATCATCATCGTTGACGAGTTCACAGGCCGTATGATGCAGGGCAGACGTTTCAATGACGGTCTCCATCAGGCTATCGAGGCTAAGGAAGGCGTTAAGGTCAAGAGCGAGTCAAAAACTCTTGCTACCATCACTTTCCAGAACTTCTTCCGTCTCTATACAAAACTCTCAGGCATGACCGGTACTGCCATGACCGAAGAAGACGAATTCAAGGAAATTTACAAACTCGACGTTATCTCTATCCCGACAAACAAGCCTGTTATCCGTATCGACCACAACGATCAGGTCTACAGCTCAGCTAAGGGAAAATATGAGGCTATCATCAACCAGATAATCGCCTGCCACGACAAAGGTCAGCCTATCCTCGTTGGTACAGTCTCTATCGAAAAGTCAGAGCTTCTCTCCGCAATGCTCAAGAGAAAGGGCATCAAGCACGAAGTCCTCAACGCTAAACAGCACGCCAAGGAAGCCGAGATCGTTGCTCAGGCCGGCAAGTACGGCGCTGTTACCATCGCTACCAACATGGCAGGACGTGGTACCGATATCATGCTCGGCGGTAACGCTGAATTCCTCGCAAGAGCTGAAATGAGAAAGCGTGAAATTCCGGAGGAGATAATCTCAGAGGCTATCGGCTTTGCTGATACGGACAATCAGGAAATTATCGATGCAAGAGCTCTCTACCGTGAACTCTATGACAAGTATAACGCAGAAGTAAAGGAAAAGGCTGTCGCTGTCAAGGAGGCCGGCGGTCTCTATATCCTCGGTACAGAGCGCCACGAGTCAAGACGTATCGACAATCAGCTCCGTGGACGTTCAGGCAGACAGGGCGACGAGGGCGAAAGCTGCTTCTTCCTCTCTGTTGAGGACGACCTTATGCGTATCTTCGCAGGCGACCGTCTCGAAAATATGATGAAAACTCTCAACGTTGACGAGGGTATGCCTATCGAGAGCAAAATGCTCACCAAGATCATCGAGTCCTCACAGAAGAAGGTCGAGGGTCACCACTTCAGCATAAGAAAGAACGTCCTCAGCTACGACGACGTTATGAATACTCAGCGTGAGATCATCTATAAACAGCGTTCACAGGTTCTTGACGGCGAAGACCTCCACGAGAGCATCCTCAAGATGATGGAGGACTTCATCACGGATACCGTAAACAAGTATATCGTTGACGAAAATATCAAGGACGACTGGAACCTCATCGGCTTGAAGGAATATTTCCTCAACTGGCTCATCGAACCTGAAGACCTCGATTTCGACGACGAAGAAATGGAAAGCATCACAAAGGAAGATATCCTCACTGCTCTCAGCAAAAAAGCCGGCGAGATCTATCAGGCAAAGGAAGAAGAACACGGCTCAGAGGTTATGCGTGAACTCGAAAGAGTTATCCTCCTCAAAGTTGTTGATACAAAGTGGATGGCTCATATCGACGATATGGAAGAACTCAAGAAGGGTATCGGTCTCCAGTCTTACGGTCAGAAGAACCCTGTTATCGAATACCGTTACGAAGGTTTCGAGATGTTCGACGATATGGTTGAGTCTATCCGTGAAGATACTATCCGTATGCTCCTCACAGTCAAGCTCCAGAAAAACGAAGTTCCTGAGCGTGAACAGGTCGTAAAGCCTGATGCTCCGAATGCAGGTTCAGGCGACGGAAGCTTTGACGAGACAAAACGTGTGAAGAAGATCGGCGATAACGACCCGTGTCCGTGCGGCAGCGGCAAAAAGTATAAGAAGTGCTGCAAGGGCAAGGAACAATCAGCTTAATAAAAATACAAAGCGGAATTTTCGCTGTTTATAGCAATACTGCTATTTATTGAGGGAAACCCTTTTGAAAAAGGGTTTAGTCTGTCAAAAAAGTCGAAATTATTTCGTTAAGCAAGGGCTGTCGAGGACGCCAGCCCCTACAATTCAGCTATTCTTCGTTAATGCATTTGTAGGGGACGGCGTCCTCGACGTCCCCAAATAAGTTTTTTGACACGCTGCACCCTTTTTCAAAAGGGTTCTCCCTCAATAAAAGGACGGTATTACCATAACAGCGGAATTTCCGCTCTATCTTTTCGGAGGTGATACAATGGGCGGGTACAGCGTTTTTGCACGGTACTATGATGACCTGACCGCAAATATTGACTATCAGGGACGTGGCAGATATTTCCATGAGATAATTCAGAAATTCAAGTCCACAAAAGAGAACATCCTCCTCGACCTTGCCTGCGGTACGGGAAGTATCTCGGAGGTCATGGCAAAGCTCGGCTATGACGTTATCGGCGTTGATTACTCGGAGGAAATGCTCGGAATGGCTATCGAGAAAAAATTTGACAGCGGTCTGAATATACAGTATCTCTGTCAGGATATGCGAAAACTCGATATGTTCGGCACGGTCGATGTCACGATATGCGCCCTCGACAGCATAAACCACCTCTCATCCCTCAATGATGTGAAAAAGGTTTTCGAGAATGTTGCTTTCTTCTCGGAAAAGGACGGTCTGTTCATCTTTGATGTCAACACAGTCTATAAACATCGGAATATCCTTGCAAACAACACTTTCACCTATGAGACCGACAACGTTTACTGCGTCTGGGAGAACACCCTCGTTCCCGAAACCGATGAGGTGAAAATGAACCTCGAATTCTTTGAGCTTGAAGAAAACGGACTATATTCACGCAGCAGCGACTGTTTCTCGGAAAAGGCTTACAGTGAGGCTGATATTGAACGTCTGCTCGGCGAATGCGGTTTTGAGGTCATTGCAAAATACGGCGATGATACTTTTGATGCTCCCGCTGAAACTACACAGCGTATAGTTTATACTGCACGTTGTATTCGGAACGGACAGATAATGGATCGACAGTAATATACTGAAAGGAATAATAAAATGGGTAAATTATACAGGGCGATATCCGCTGACGGCTCTGCTTTTGCAGAAGTCCTTGATGCAAAGGATATCGTTTCGGAAATCGAAAAAATTCACCAGACCTCCGCTGTCATTACGGCAGGTCTCGGCAGACTTTCAATCGCAGCCTCCCTCATGGGCTATATGCTCAAAGGCGAAAATGACTCGATAACCCTCCGTGTGAACGGCGGCGGTGCGGCAGGTCAGCTCGTTGCTGTTGCGGACAGCCGTGGAAACGTCAAGAGCTGCGTTGACCATCCTGTTGTCGAAATTCCGCTGAATGCACAGGGCAAACTCGATGTCGGCGGCGCTGTCGGCACGGACGGCACACTCTCCGTTGTCAAAGACCTCGGTCTGAAAGAGCCGTATGTCGGCGTTGTTCCGCTTGTTTCAGGCGAAATTGCCGAGGATATCGCAAGCTACTATGCCACAAGCGAACAGATACCTACGGTTTGCAGTCTGGGGGTTCTGGTAAATCCCGACCTCTCGGTCAAGTCCGCAGGCGGTTTTCTCGTTCAGCTCCTGCCGTTTGCAGATGAAAAGGTCATTGACGTTATTGAGAAGAATATCGCAGATATCCGTCCTGTTTCGGCTATGCTCGATGAGGGCATCACTCCGCAGGAAATCGCTGAAATGCTCCTTGCAGGTCTTGAGCCGAATGAGCTTGATACTGCTGAACCTGCCTACAAGTGCGACTGCTCCCGTGAGAGGACTGAAAAGGTGCTCATAAGCATCGGGAACGACGAATTAAAGGCAATTGCGGACGAGGGCAAGGATACAAGCGTTGTATGTCATTTCTGCGGCAAGGAATATGTGTTCACTCCGCAGGAGATTTCTTCGCTGATAAAGGAATAATATTGTTATACATTTTGTACGGGTGGCTATTGGCTGCCCGTTTTTGTTATACTGTTTGTATATGCAGATGCAGCATTTCTTTGCAGGGGGGGGATGGTGAGACCGCCGTCCCCCTGATCCCCCGATATGCAAATTTGAAGTTTATTTTTCTATTGCTGTTCTTCGTAAATGTATTTGTAG
>JAKSQV010000066.1 GCA_024403935.1 Ruminococcus sp.
ATATGTAGAGATTCCATCTGCTGAAGATAAGTATTTCCAGAGAAATGAAGTTGCAGATGTAAAAGAAAAATGGTTAGCAGATCTTGCAGACCTCAATGGCTGTTCTCAGAAGGGTCTTGTCGCGATGTTCGACAGCTCGATCGGAGCAGGCAGTGTTCTTATGCCACACGGCGGCGTATACCAGATGACACCTTCACAGGCAATGGCTGCGAAGATACCGGTTCTCGGAGGCGAGACAAATACCTGCTCACTGATGGGCTGGGGCTACAATCCTGATATATCCTCAAAGAGCCCGTATCATGGTGCTATGCTTGCTGTTATTGAGTCGGTTGCAAAGGTAGTTGCAGCAGGCGGTACATATAAGAAGTGCTGGCTGACATTCCAGGAATACTTTGAGCGCACTCAGAATGATCCTAAACGCTGGGGCAAGCCTATGGCTGCTCTGCTTGGTGCCTTCAGGGCACAGCTCGAGCTCGGATGCGGTGCTATCGGTGGAAAGGACTCCATGTCGGGTACTTTTGAGAACATCGACGTTCCGCCTACACTCGTTTCATTTGCTGTTTCAACAGCTAAGGCTGACAAGGTAGTATCTACCGAATTCAAGAAGGCAGGGGACAAAGTCATTTACATTGCTCCTGACTATGACGAGAACGGTCTGCCTGTATTTGACAGCATAAAGGCTGTATTTGACAAGATCGAAGATATAATCGCAGCAGGAAGAGCTGCTGCTATCTGGACTATCGGTTACGGCGGCGCAGCCGAGGGTATTGCGAAGATGTGTCTTGGAAACAAGCTCGGCTTTGAGTTTACAAGCCGTCTGACACCGAAGCAGCTTTACACTCCCTGTTACGGTGCATTCATCATTGAGCTCACAGGTGAGGCTTCCGATGATGAGCTTGTGATCGGAAAGACAACAGATACATACAGAATAGATACACTTGAGTATTCACTTGGTCTGGATAACCTCCAGCGCGTATGGGAGGGTAAGCTTGAGCCTGTTTTCCCGTGCCGCATAAAGACGACCGATGCAACTCCCGCAAAGTACAGCTATAAGAATACGGCAACGCTTGCTTCCTCCGAGAAGTTTGCAAAGCCGAGAGTCGTTATACCTGTATTCCCGGGTACAAACTGCGAATACGATACTGCAAGAGCATTTGAGAGAGCCGGTGCTGCTGCTGAAGTAATAGTAATACGCAATCAGGCGGCAGGCGACATTGAAGCTTCAGTAGAGCAGTTTGAAAAGGCAATAAGAGAATCACAGATGATAATGATACCCGGCGGCTTTTCAGGCGGTGACGAGCCCGAGGGAAGCGGAAAGTTCATCACTGCTTTCTTCCGCAACCCGATGATAAAGGATGCAGTTCATGACCTCCTCAAGAACAGGGACGGACTTATGCTCGGTATCTGCAACGGCTTCCAGGCACTTGTAAAGCTCGGACTTGTACCTTTCGGCGAGATAGTAGATATGAAGGATGATTCACCCACACTTACCTTCAATACCATCAACCGCCACCAGTCGATGATGGTAAATACCCGTATCGTCTCCCACAAGAGCCCGTGGCTCTACGGTACTGAGGTCGGAGACGTACACACTATCCCGATCTCACATGGTGAGGGACGCTTCGTAGCTCCTGAGAGCCTGATACAGAAGATGGCAGATAACGGTCAGATCGCTACACAGTATGTTGATCTTGCAGGCGATCCGACAATGGATATACGCTACAACCCGAATACCTCTGTTGATGCCATTGAGGGCATCACATCTCCTGACGGCCGCGTATTCGGCAAGATGGGACACTCAGAGCGTATCGGCAGCTTCATCTGCAAGAACGTTGCCGGCGAAAAGGATCAGCGCATCTTTGAGAGCGGCGTTGCATACTTCAAATAATATACCAAAGGAGACTGTCGCAGGCAGTCTCCTTTTATATTGCATTTCTGCATGAAATATGTTATAATATAATGTATCTGTAATAACCGCCGCTTGGTGGTTATTGCCACGAACGAAGTCCGGGGAGCGCAAATTATTATAAGTTGGTATTCATTAGCCTTGATCTGTGAATCTTTGCAGATACACAGATCAAAGATTTGCTCTCCTAATACTATATATGAGGTGAATGATATGGAACTCAAAAAGGATCTGTTTGCTCTTGCTGAGGCATACGGCGCAGCAGGCAGTGAATCTCCCGCCGCAGAGACGGCGTGCGCAATGCTTCGTGACTTCTGTCCCGATGCTCATATCATCAGCGGCAATGTAATAGGTACTTTCGGCGAGAAACGCGAGGGACTGCCGCTTCTTGTACTTGATGCGCATATAGATCAGATAGGCTTTGTTGTTACAAGTATAACGGACGAGGGATTCGTTAAGTTTGACCAGCTCGGAGGCATAGATCGCAGGATCATCGCTGCACAGCCTGTGATCATTCACGGCAGGCGAGATGTGCAGGGAGTGATATGCTCCGTACCGCCGCATCTCAGCGGAGGAAACGAAATACCAAAGTATGAGGATACCGCTATTGATACAGGAATGAGCCATGATGAGCTTGCTGAGATCATTTCCGAGGGAGACAGCATAACTTTTGACGTTAAATGCCGCTCGCTGCTCGGTGAACGTGTCACAGGCGGAGCTCTTGATGACCGCTGCGGAGCGGCTGCGATACTGTATGCACTTGAACTCGCTAAGGGGAAGAAGCTCTGCTATAATGTCACAGTTGTTTTCTCCTGTCAGGAGGAGGTCGGTGAGCGCGGAGCAAAGATAGGCGCATATCAGCTTGATCCTGATATTGCAATTGCGGTGGATGTAAGCTTTGCGATGGCTAAGGGTGAGAACGAACGGAAGTGCGGAAAGCTTGGGGAAGGTCCGATGATAGGCGTTTCTCCATCACTGTCACGTGAAATAACTGACGGGCTTGTCGCTGCTGCACAGAGCAGGGAGATACCGTATCAGCTTGAGGTAATGAACGGCACCACAGGCACGAATGCAGACCGATACTCAGTGAACAGAGGCGGCTGTAAGGCGTGTACTGTCTCAATACCGCTAAGGAATATGCACACGCCTGTTGAGGTCATTGATCTCACCGACGTAAGACAGACAGCGGAGCTTATTGCTGCGTACATAACGGAGGACATAAAATGAAGGAGCTGCTTAAAGAGCTGTGTATGCTGAACGGCGTATCGGGTGACGAATCAGCAGTACGCGATCATATAATTGAAAAGGTCAGGGACTTCTGCGAATACCGCGTTGATCCTCTCGGAGCTCTTATATGCTTCCGAAAGGGAAGAAAGAGCTCGGATAAGAAGCTTATGATATGCGCGCACATGGATGAGGTCGGCTTCATTGTGACATACATTAATCCCGACGGAACACTCTGCTTTGACGAGGTAGGCGGCGTGAATACAACAGTTGCGGCAGGACGTCAGGTAAAAGTCGGAAAGAACTGCATAAACGGAGTTATAGGTTCAACTGCCGTTCACAATCTCTCAAAGGAGCAGAGGGAAAAAGCTCCGGAATATGACGGGATGTACATTGACATCGGTGCGCATGACCGCGAGGAAGCCATGCAGTATGTTTCGCTCGGAGATCCTGTATACTTTGATTCGGAATACAGTGAGATCGGAGGAAATATCAGATCAAAGGCGATAGATGACCGTGTCGGCTGTGCGATGATGATACGTCTGATACAGGAGCAGCCTGAATATGATACATGGTTTGTGTTCAATGTTCAGGAGGAGACAGGTCTGCGCGGTTCAGGTTCATCAGCATTCAGTGTTGCTCCTGATTATGCTGTGGTGCTTGAAGCAACTACTGCTGCCGATATTGACGGAAGCTCGGGAGCAAAGCGCGTATGCTGTCTCGGAGCCGGTCCTGTTGTGAGCTTTATGGACAGGCGCACCATTTACGATAAGGAGCTTTACAGGCTGGCGATGAACACAGCAGGTGTACTTGGCATACCATGCCAGACCAAGACAATGATAGCAGGCGGCAATGATGCGGGAGCTATCCATATCAGCGGCAGCGGAGTTCGTACAATTGCAGTTTCGCTTCCGTGCAGATACCTGCACAGTGCTTCGTGTGTGATAGCAGAGCGTGATCTTGAGCCTTCATATCAGCTTGTCAGACAGCTTGCCGAAAGGATATGTGAGCTATGATAGAACTGATAAAAAGCGACAGCGAGCTTGATTCGGAACTCCTGATGCAGACGCTTTCAGGACGGAAAATGCTTGCCTATATGAAGGCTTACGGCGCGGAGTACGATTTCTGCCGATTCTACAAGATAACAGGGGAATACGGCAATATCGGCGAAGGATATATGTTCATCATCAATTCTACGCTGATAATATGCGGAGACGGTCAGCTTGAAGCCGATGAGGAGCTGCAGATATTCATCAATATGAATATGCCCTTCCGCATAGAAGGAGATCAGCGTATTCTTTCGGGGATAGACAGGGGAAACAGGTATCAGGTGCTCAACCGTACCGTCTTTGAGCTTGTTCCCGATACGAACAGCTATACATTTGCAGAGGAGTACGTTGATTTTGATCCGTATCTTCCCGACGTATACCATATTCTGAGTGAGGGCTTCCCGAATATCGCGGATTTCTCACTGTGGTATACTGACACATCTCACCGCTGCCGTCACGGGATAAGCCGTGTGTTCACCTACCGCGACTGCACAACGGCTTCGATAGTGTTTGATATAGGCAATGAGGCACTTATAGGACAGGTCGCCACAAAGGTCTCGGCGCGCGGGAGCGGCTTGCTGACGCAGGTGCGCTGGGTGCGGGTGAGGAGGGCGAGAGCGGTTGCGCTGCTGGCCGCGGCGCCGAGCACGGCGTTACCACTTCCGCCGCTTGCGCTCACATGGGC
>JAKSQV010000067.1 GCA_024403935.1 Ruminococcus sp.
TTGTACTGATAATAAATATAGTATTCCTTGTCCTCAGGTATGCTTTCGCCTTTTTCCTTGTAGCAGTCCTCGACCTGCTGACTTGAAGCTTTCAGCACAGAACACGCATCGCCGTTTGCCTCATCGACCGCAAATCCTCCCCACGCCATCACACAACCGCGAATAAAAAGCAGCAGAAAGCACAAGCATATCACCAGTACTATAGCCGTGATTTTCAAAGCCTTACGAACAAATTTGCCTTTCTTCGGTGCGTTTTCATCTTCTGCACTGTTAATCTCTTCCATAACAGACCTCCATTATCAAGCGAACACTCAGTCTTTATCCCCTGACTGAAGTGATGCCCTCACGCAATGCTTCCGCAAACTGTTCTATCTCGGCTTCGGTCGTGTCGGCAGTCATGCTGATGCGCAATGCCGAATCGGCACGTTTGCCTGTGATGCCGAACTGTCCGAGAACGCCGCTCTGCTGCCCCTTCGAGCAAGCCGAGCCGCTTGAAACGTATATCTCACGGCTTTCAAGGTAGTGGAGCATTATCTCCGAGCGTTTTCCTGCCGCAGAGATATTGACCACATACGGTGAGCCGTCATCAGGCGAATTTATCTCCACGCCGTCCGCTGCCGAAACGAGTCCGACAAGCCGCTCCTTCAGCGCAGATACGCGCTCATACCGCTCATTTATCGACGGAGCGAGCTTACTGACTGCTGCACTGAAAGCGCATATCAGCGGTACGCTCTCTGTTCCCGAGCGTATGCCCTTTTCCTGCTTTCCGCCCGTAACTGTGGGGATAAGCCGTATTCCCTTGCGGATATAAAGAGCTCCGACGCCCTTTGCGCCGTGTATTTTATGTCCGCTGAGCGAGATAAGGTCTGCACCGAGCGGATTTACCTTCACGGAAAGCTTCATATATGCCTGCACGCAGTCAGTATGTGTGATAATATCCTTATACCGCCGTTTTACCGCTGTAAACACCTCTCTGACAGGCAGTATGTACCCCGTTTCATTATTGACGTACATCATTGTCAGAAGCACCGTATTCTCATTACAGGCAGAGACGAAGTCCTCGGCATAAAAACGCCCGTCCTCACGCGGAGTCACATACACGACCTCAAATCCCTTGCCTTCAAGGTCGGCAAGAGTCTCCGCAACAGAAGCGTGCTCCACTGAAGAAGCCACTATCCTGCGGCGTTTTTTTCCGTATGCAGCAGAAGCTCCGCGCAGAGCGCGCTTATTGCTCTCGGTGGCACCCGATGTAAAAATAATGTTCTCAGGAGCCGCTCCGAGAGAGTCTGCGACTGCTTTGCGAGCCTTGTCCACGGCAAGCTGCGCGTTCAGTCCAGCCCTGTGGAGAGACGAGGGATTGCCGAAATTATCGGTCATTGCCTCCAGAGCAGACTGCACAGCCTCAGGGCATGGCTTTGTCGTGGCAGCGTTGTCAAGATATATCATGATCTCACTACTTTCTATCAACAATAAATTATATTATAACACATCTGCACGCAGATTGCAAGTCCGCGCACCACAGGCATTACGAACTCTGTTACGGACTATATTATATAAATGTATAAAAATGCAAAAAGTCCTTGACAAGCATTATTTTATATGTTATAATAGTTTTACCTCGTTTGGGGTTATTTTTTATGCCCCGCAGAGGGAGGCAAACGACCTACCTCCGCACGCGGAGGAAATACTATTTCAGGAGGTGCCGTTATGAGAGTGAAAATTACATTGGCTTGCACAGAGTGCAAACAGCGTAATTACGTTTCCAAGAAGAACAAGAAGAACGATCCGGACAGAATTGAAATGATGAAACACTGCAAATTCTGCCGCAAGCACACTCTTCACAAGGAAACAAAGTGATCGGAGGGTATTTTAATGGCTAAAAACAAAGAAGATACAACATCCGAGAAGAAGGATAAGAAGGAAAAGAAATCCAAAAAAGAACCCAACAAGATCGTTAAGTGGTTCAAGGAACTGAGAATCGAATTCAAGAAGGTCGTATGGCCTACAAAGGAAACTGTCATCAACAACACAGCAGTTGTTCTTGCAGTCGTTGCAGGCTCGGCAATTATCGTCGGCGCACTTGATTTCGGATTTCTCCATTTGCTTAGCTTCATCTACACGCTGGGCAAGTAAACAGCTCTGAGGAGGATAGCTATGTCAGAAGCAGCAAAGTGGTACGTTATCCACACTTATTCAGGCTACGAAAACAAGGTAGCTCAGAATATTGAAAAGGTTGTAGAAAACCGTAAGCTTCATGACCTTATCCAGGAGGTCAGAGTCCCTACCGAAAAGGTGACAGAGATCACCGACGGTAAAAGCAAAGAAATAGAACGTAAGACCTTCCCGGGTTACGTTCTTGTCAAGATGGTTGTTACCGAGGACACATGGTATGTTGTCAGAAATACAAGAGGCTGTACCGGCTTTGTCGGTCCTGCTTCCGAGCCCACTCCCCTTTCGGAGGAGGAGGTCAAAAAGACCTTCGGCATCGACGTTTCTACTGTCGAGGTCAACTTCAAAGAGGGCGACCGCGTTCAGATTTCCGGCACTGCTATGGACGGCTTCATCGGCGTCGTTCAGAGTATCAACATCGAAGAACGGACAGTTGATCTGCTTGTATCAATGTTCGGCAGAGAAACCCCCACTACACTGCCTATCAATCAGGTAATCAGAGTGGAGGACTAATTAGGTCAAAAAAGAAGCCGAAGTCGGCTTCAGTGGGAGAGGTAAAATTATTCTTGCCTCGCCATTTACCACATTTATGGAGGTGCGAATTCAATGGCACAGAAAGTAGTTGGCTACATTAAGCTTCAGATCGCAGCAGGAAAGGCTACTCCTGCACCGCCTGTTGGACCTGCTCTTGGTCAGCACGGCGTTAACATCATGGCATTCACAAAGGAATTCAACGAGAGAACAAAGAACGACATCGGTATGATAATCCCTGTTGTTATCACAGTTTACGCCGACCGTTCATTCTCGTTCATCACAAAGACTCCCCCTGCTGCAGTCCTCATCAAGAAGGCTTGCAACATCAACAAGGCATCAGGAGTTCCGAATAAGACTAAGGTAGCTACAATCACAAAGGATCAGATCAAGAAGATCGCTGAGACAAAAATGCCTGACCTCAATGCAGGCTCTATCGAAGCTGCTATGAGCATGATCGCAGGTACAGCCCGCTCAATGGGCGTAGAAGTCGCTGACTAATCACATTAAATTCTGAATGACGATAGGGGCTTAATTATCCCCTGTTCCGACTTCTCAATGGTGGGAGGAAAATTCCGCTAATCGGGTATTATTAATCCCGGTATTACCACTTAAATAGGAGGAAATATAATGAAACACGGCAAGAAATATGTTGACAGCGCAAAGGCTGTTGATTCTGCAAAATTTTATGAGTCCGCTGAGGCTCTCGAATTAGTCTGCCAGAATGCTAAGGCAAAGTTCGATGAGACTATCGAGGCTCACATCCGTCTCGGCGTTGATTCACGTCACGCTGACCAGCAGGTAAGAGGTGCTGTTGTACTTCCCAATGGTACAGGTAAGACTGTTCGTACACTCGTTTTCTGCAAGGAAGACAAGTATGAGGCTGCTCAGGCTGCAGGTGCTGACTATGTTGGCGGTATGGATCTCGTAGACAAGATCACTAAGGAAAACTGGATGGACTTCGATGTTGTAATCGCTTCTCCCGACATGATGGGCGTTGTAGGTCGTCTTGGTAAGGTTCTCGGACCCCGCGGACTTATGCCTAACCCGAAGGCTGGTACAGTTACTCCTGATGTTGCAAAGGCTGTTACAGAGGCTAAGGCTGGTAAGATCGAGTATCGTCTCGACAAAACCAACATCATCCACTGCCCTATCGGCAAGGCTTCATTCGGTGCTGCTAAGCTTGAGGAGAACTTCTCCACTCTTATGGAAGCAATCGTAAAGGCTAAGCCTGCTGCTGCAAAGGGTACTTACCTCAAGAGCTGCACTGTTACTTCAACAATGGGCCCCGGAATCCCGGTTGCTACTGCAAAGTACGGTGTCTGATCAGACAATTCAGTAAAATTAATGGGCGTTCGATTGAACGTCCATTTTTTTATTGAATATTCTCTGACTGAACTACAGCTTCCTGCTGCTGAACTTCATCCCCCAATACCTGCGGTAGGCTCTTGTAGAATCTCGCAGTCATAACCGCTAACACAAGGCTTACAAAGAAGAATATGATCTCAAACAGCCAGATCGGTACGCCCAGTACATTCGGGAGAATAACTGTACAGTCCGCAGCAAAATGAATGAAGATCGCCAGCGGATACAGCCACATCTTTCCCTTCTGTCGCACACCTACGAACATGATGACAGACAACGAAATGTGAAGCATTATTGCGGAAATACGTTCACAGAAGCCGAGAATATATGTGCCGAAGCCGCTCTCCGTCATTGTCCTGATATTATCAAGAAAAGCTGTTTTAAGCTCCTCGGAGTATGTTGAAGTAAATATGTCAAGCATACCGAAATTGGTGAAAAATGCCATCATCAAAGTTGTAGCTGCCGCGCCGCCTACAAGAAGTATACTCTCTATACCGCCGTGACCAATTCCGTAAGTGACTCCGTCCCGTCGGTCTTTATACTTGCGCATAAGAGTCTTCATTCCGACAAGTCTGCCTGTCTCCTCAAATATACCAGCCATTGCAGCAGAGAAAAT
>JAKSQV010000068.1 GCA_024403935.1 Ruminococcus sp.
CGTCTCTCACCTACACCAAGAGCTTTGAGACGGAGGATATGGCGGAGTACGGTCGCTGGTCGATACAGAAGTTCTGCGATGCAGGTGAGCCGCTGAGTCCTGAGGTATTCAACCGCATATATGAGCTGACAGGCAAAAAGATGCGTGAGGGTTTCGGTCAGACAGAGGGCACAGTTCTCATTGCCAATTTCCCGTGGATAGATCCTAAGCCCGGCTCAACAGGCAAACCGTCTCCGCTGTATAATATCCATCTGCTCCGTCCCGACGGTACAGAGTGCGATGACGGTGAAGAGGGAAGCATCATGGCGTGCGGTATTGACAAGCAGCACCCGACAGGTCTGTTCTGCGGCTACTACAAGGACGAAGAGCTTACCAAGGCTGTTCTTGGCGGTGAAAACTACGATACAGGCGATGTTGCATGGCGCGATTCGCACGGATATTACTGGTTTGTCGGACGAAATGATGATGTTATCAAGTGTTCTGGCTACCGTATAGGACCGTTTGAGGTAGAGAGTGCTCTGCTGACTCACCCCGCTGTTGTTGAATCAGCTATCACGGGTGCTCCCGATCCGATACGCGGACAGGTCGTAAAGGCGACAGTTGTTCTTGCAAAGGGCTATACTCCGTCTCCTGAGCTTACAAAGGAGCTTCAGGATCACGTTAAGCGCGAGACTGCACCGTATAAGTATCCCCGTGTTATCGAGTATGTGGACGAGCTTCCCAAGACACTCGGCGGAAAGATAAAACGTGCGCAGATACGTCACACTGACGAGGAAGCAGCCGAAAAATAAGAACTGTCGGAAAGACAGCATATAATGAATTTATGAGGGAACGCTAAGGGAGCCCCCTTTGGCGGAATCGCAGGTTACCGACTATAAACCACTGGTTTATTGCGCGGCAGCCTGCTTTTTCTGTTATGGGTAACTCGCCGAGGCAGTCCCTTATTTTTCTTCTATTTTCCGCATGAATTCCGCAGTAGAGACAAATCCGCTGCGGTTGAAGCGGCATATCCCGTACAGGCAGTCAGGATCGCGTGTGATGAGATTCACGCACTCGCGGCAGGTCAGTGTCATAAGGAAGCCGTTTTCACGCAGGACAGGCAGACTTTCACGGCTGACAGCTCCGAAAGGATATGTGAACACTCTCGGAGCAATACCGATATTTGCTGTAAATTCCTGCTGAAGCTGTGTGATGTCGGAGTTCAGTGCCTGTCGGTACTCATCCTCGGATTCGTTCCCGACACGCATACATCCCGTCCGTCCGCTGTACAGTGAGTGCATATCATAGGTATGGTTCCCGAATTCTACTCTGTCCGAGCCTGCAAGCAGCATAATGTCGTCCCACGTCAGATATGAGTAGCAGGGGATATGCGGATCACAGGCGGCATCGTTGTCTGTATATGTTCCCACAACGGAGATCACTGCGTTCATATCGTATTTTTCAAGCAATGGAAGAAGATATGTCAGATTGTTGTAATAGCCGTCATCAAGCGTTATCATCACAGGTCTGGACGGCAGACTGCCGCTGCCTGCGGCATATTCGATGACCTGCTGAGCCGTGACGGATGTATAGCCGTTCGTTTTCAGCCAGCGGAGATCGTTTTCGAGCTGTGTCGGAGTGACAACATACTCCGACGGAGTTTCACCGAAAACGCTGTGATACATTATCACGGGGAGCCTTATGGGCTTTTCGGCTTTTTCTTCGGCAGATGTGAAAAAGCATCGTCCCACAAAAAAGAAGACCGCACAGAACGTGAAAATGACTGCATCCGCAAGAAGCAGCCACAGGAATCTCGAAACACTGTATGACCTGTACATTTGTCATCACCTCAGAATATATTATTCGTCATGCTTCGCAAATATCACGAAGTACATCGGTATTTTTCTGGCTTCGTGCGAATATGATGTGATTAATGGAAATACTATTGATATACGAAGCATATCGACTGAGGTGAGTATATGACACGATACAGGCACAGAAGAATAGTATCAGCTGCAAGGCTTGTGCTGCTGCTGTCGCTTCCGCTTGGAGCGGCAGTCAGCGTGAAAGCTGTTCCTGCAATGAAGAAAGCTGTTGTAAGCGTAGGAAGCCTGCGTGTCGGAGATCCCGATGATACATCCCCCGAGCAGACAACGTGTCGGTTCAGCAGCGCAGAAGCCGATTCTGACATTCTCAGGAGCAGTATCACGCTCTCTGAGGGATACGGGATCACCCTGCAGCCTGACACTGATGTCAGGCTGTTAAGCCCGCTGGATATGGTTTCGCGTGATCCCGGACCAAAGCCCTATCCTGCGGAAGGTGACTATTCTGAAGGCGGAGACATAATCCGCACCACATACGGTATATACAGCGGCACTACCTTCTTTGACCTTCCTGACGGCGGACAGGTCAATAATAAAACGGAGCTCCCGAACGATACGCTTATCTCGGAGAGCCGCTGTCTGCCGAATTTCACAGTCACGGATACAGATGAGCCGCAGATACTGATATATCACACCCACACGACCGAAAGCTTTGAGCCTTATGTGCGTGAAAAGTACGATGCGGATTTCAACTATCGCACGACCGATGATACCAAAAATATGATAATGGTAGGGGATGCGATACAGGCAGAGCTTGAGGCGGCTGGCTACAGCGTCATCCATGCGGAGGATATACATGACTATCCGTCGTATAACGGTTCCTATGCGCGCAGCCGTGAAACGATACTGCCGATACTTGAGCAGTATCCGAGCATCAGGGTAGCTCTTGACATTCACCGCGATGCCATTTCGGGCGAGGGTACTGCTGCACAGCCTTATGTCAGTATTAACGGCAGAGAGGCGGCACAGATAATGATAATTTCAGGCTGTGATGACGGAACTCTCGGTATGCCTGATTATATGAAGAATTTTCACTTTGCCTGCTGTCTTCAGCAGCAGCTCGAATCTGATAACAGCGGCTTGACACGCCCGATACTTTTCGATTACCGTCATTATAATCAGGACCTTACTACGGGAAGTCTGCTGATTGAAGTAGGCTCGCACTGCAACACGCTCGAACAAGTACAGTACAGCGGACAACTTATCGGTCAGTCTCTCAGCAGGCTGCTTGATTCAATAAAGGAGAATGATGAGAAGAATAAATAAAACCGCCTTCAGCATCATACTTTCGTATGCGGTGCTGACAGGCGGTATGAGAATGTTTCTGATGTCATGTGCAAATTCCTATAACAAGCTGAATGAGGATAAGGTGCCGACCGCAAGGCTGACAGTCGGAGAAAAGTCCGCACAGCTTGATATACTCGGGAAAAAGATGCGCTTCGGATATATTTCGGAAAGCGACAGCCGCGGATTTCTTGTGGCATATCTGTTTATCCCCGATGAGCTGCGTACGGCAGTTCTTATAGCATCTGAACTGCATGACAGGCGTTAGTTTACTTTTGAAGTGAATGTTTTCGGGTATTTGCTTTCAGGACGGGACATCATATCGTCATAGAAGCTGTTGAGCTCGCCTGCGTAATACAGTGAAGCTCCGGGAAATTTGCGGAAATCGTCGGGAGTATACAGGCAGAAGGACTTTTCAAGCGGGACGCCTATTTTGTCGAGAGTATACGCCACGAACTGAGAACATACAAAGCTCTTTTTGCGCTTCCACTCGATATTCATATATACGGCGATAAGTCCGAGAATGTTATATGAATAGATATTGCGATTATCCACGAAGTGGCGGATAATGCGGCAGTATTCCGACTTCTGTTCCTTTGTGACGGGTATGCGGTATATTTCACAGGGGATGTAGCCGAACTGGCCAAGTGTTCCTTTGCCGACTATTTCCTTGTTGAATGTGGCAGGAAGCGGTATACGGCGATATGTACGGCAGAAGCTGTACATTTCCGAAAGGGTCACATCTCCTGAAAGAGAAACATGATTAAAGGGCTTTTTTGTAATAAACCTGAAAAATCTTGCAGGGCCTGTACCTGTCTGCGCGACAATTACATAGATATAATCCTCCAAATTGTCACCTCCGTCGCTACTTGAAAAATTCTCTATAAATTATATCATAAACACTTGCATTTTTCAAGGGTTTTTGATATAATAATATTTGTAAAAAATTTGCGCCTGTAGCTCAGTGGATAGAGCAGTGGCCTCCGACGCCATGCGCGGGTGTTCGACTCACCTCAGGCGTACCATATCGTCACAACTAAATAGATGACATGCCAAAAAAGCCCGAAATATCGGGCTTTTTCGATACCCGAATCTCGAAAAACCTGCTTCAAAAATGAGGAATGACATTGGGACATTTTAACGGTGTAGAGGGAGTCGAACCCTCACAAGAGCAGATTCGGAGCTCTCCAAAGGTCTATATAAAGGCAAATCTCGATTTTGTCAGTGAAAAATAGTATACAAAGTTTCAGGCTCGGTTTCAGTGCTTTTCACGAATTATGAAAACACCGAAATCGAGCCTTTTCTTTTACCCATACGATGATTTATCTTTGGAAAAGTGCAGATGAATAAAAGAACACGGATAGCCG
>JAKSQV010000069.1 GCA_024403935.1 Ruminococcus sp.
CTACCTCCAGCACGGCTGGGGTGAGAATGAGACCGCATGGTTCCGTCAGGGTGGCAAAGCAGCTCTACATTCTGATCGTTTTTGTCTTCTTTTGGTTCCGTTACTCTGGAAAAGGAAAGAACTTCTCGTCCTGCAAAGAAGCCCCGCAAGAAAGTTTGCATGTTCTGCGCAGACAGAATCGAGAGAATTGACTATAAGGATCTTGCAAAGCTCAGAAAGTGCGTAACAGAGAGATCGAAGATACTTCCCAGACGTGTTACAGGCACTTGTGCTTTCCATCAGCGTGAACTCACTTCTGCTGTAAAGAAGGCAAGACAGGTTGCACTTATGGCTTATGTAAGTGACTGATATAAGTTGATAGGGGGAGACGTATACCGTCTCCCTTTTTATTTTGTATAGAAATGCGCCCTGTCGGAACAGAGCGCGATTATGGGTATATTCTGCCGCTGCGGCATCATAGCGGCAGAAAGTACGTTCAGCGTTCTACTGTGCTGACCGCAAGCTCCTCGTTCCTTCGGAAGAGGAATGAGATGCACCAGACCGCAGAGATGGCTACAAGGATGTAGACTGCTCTTGCGAGAACGGTGCCTGCACCACCGAATGCGAATGCAACGAGGTCAAGGTCGAAAATACCGACAAGGCCCCAGTTGATACCTCCGACAATGAGAAGTATGAGGGCGAGTTTATCCCACATAGTTGTGACACCTCTTTTCATGACGTTTACTCCGTGTGAAACGTGATAAGCGTCTGAAAGTATTATGTCGGCAAAACGGAGCAATACAACAGGAAAATACTGTCACAAAAAGAAAAAAGCACTTCCGAAGAAGTGCCGAGGTGTGTGTACTGTCATTTTTTACTGTTTATCTTTTGTTTTTACTTTACGATGTACTTTTCGATCTCGTCAAGGAACTTGTCAGCGTTGTCAGTGTGAGCGTTGAGCTCGATGGGCTTTGAGAGGTCCAGGCTGAAAATACCCATGATAGACTTTGCGTCTACAGCGTATCTTCCGGATACAAGGTCAATATCGAATTCGTATTTCATAACAATATTGACGAAATCCTTAACGTCGTTGATAGCCTGAAGTAAAACGGTAGTCTTTGTCATAATCATTACCTCCTGTTTTCGATTGCGTGTGTGGTTTCCAGATTTCTTCTCTTTCAATGCGGGCTCTTCCCTGTCCGCAACTATATATTACCACTTGCATACGGCTAAGTCAAGCCATATTTTGCAATTTCGGCATTTTGGCATAAAGAAATATGAAATCAATTTGACTTTTTAGGTACAAAGAATAATTATTTATAGTGCACAAAATAAAATTGTTGTATTTGTGCGATATTAACAATGGGATTTGTCGTTTTAATTCCTCGAAAAATGGTGAAATGATGTATAAGGTTTATTTTATAACATTTGGCTGCAAGGTCAGTCAGTATGAGACTGAGCTGCTTAGGAGTTCTTTTTCAGATGCGGGATTTGCCTGTACAGATGAATCTTCGGAGGCTGATGTCGTTGTTGTGAACTCCTGCACGGTGACGGGCAGCGGCGACAATAAATCAGTATATGCAGTGCGGAAATTCAGAAAGGAACTGCCCGATGCTGTCATAGTGCTGACAGGATGTATGCCGCAGGCAGCTCCGCAGGCGGCTGAGAAAGTGACCGAAGCGGATATAGTAACAGGTACAAAGCCGCGTGCCAAGCTTCCTGCTCTTGTAATGGAGGCAATGGCAGGTCGCCGTAGAATCGTTGATATATCGCCTCTCAGCAGGGACGAACCCTTTGAGGAGGCAGAATATATACCTACGGACAGCCATACACGCGCTTTTGTCAAGATACAGGACGGCTGTGAGTGTTACTGTTCCTACTGCATGATACCTTACGCACGCGGACGTTTCAGAAGCAAGCCGCTTGAATCTCTGCGCCGTGAAGCCGAGATGCTTGCAAAGCATGGACGTAAGGAAATTGTGCTGACAGGTATCAACATTGCATTTTACGGATGCAGGGAGGGAAAACGGCTTGCGGATGCAGTTGAGGTCTGCTGTGAGACAAAAGGCATCGAGCGCGTCCGCCTCGGCTCTATTGAACCTGAGATGATACTGCCCGAAGACCTCGACAGACTTGCTGCACTTCCGCAGTTCTGTCCGCAGTTTCACCTTTCGCTTCAGAGCGGCTGCGGCGCAACGCTCAAGCGTATGAACCGCCGCTATACTCCCGGGGAATATGCCTCACTTGTAGCAGATATACGACGCCGTTTCCCTGATGCATCATTCACGACTGATATAATGGTCGGCTTTCCGTACGAGACAGATGAAGAATTTGAGGAATCCATGACATTTGCCCAAAAAATAGGCTTTTCAAGAATGCACGTCTTTCAGTATTCGCCGAGAGAGGGGACTCCTGCGGCGAAAATGGAGCAGATACCCGACACTGTCAAGCATGAGCGTGCTGTGCGGATGAAGGCTCTCGGAGAGAAGCTTGCAGGAAAATATATGGAGAGCCTTGTCGGCAAAACTGTCCCTGTGCTGTTTGAACGTGAAAGAAGTGACGATTTTCATCAGGGACACGCTCCTGATTACACATTAATAAAAATTTCACGGAAAAATTTCAAAAAAAGTTTGCGTAATGAGATTTTTTATGTTACAATAGAAAGAGCGGATTCCGATTCATGCTTCGGACGGATAGCAGATGATGCAGAGGTGTGATGCGGAGCTTGCAGACGGGGGAGATCCTCCCGTATTTGCGCTTAGTTAATATTTTATTCAAGGAGAAGATATAAAATGGCTGTATTCAGAATCTATGCAGAAAAAAAGCCCGAATTTGCCGTTGAGGCGAAGTCTGTCCTCAGCGACATCAGAACGTCACTGAGAATTGACGTAAAGGGAATACGCATCCTAAACCGTTATGATGCGGACAGACTCAGCGAGGCGGACTTCAAAGCCGCGATACCTACGGTTTTCTCCGAGCCCGCGGTTGACGTGGTTTACGACAGCCTTCCCGACTTGGAGGAGGACGACAGGATATTCGCTGTTGAGTTCCTGCCGGGACAGTTCGATCAGCGTGCCGACAGCTGTGAGCAATGTATTCAGATACTCCGTCAGGGCGAACGCTGCCGTGTTAGAAATGCAAGGGTATACATCATTTCAGGCGGTATTTCCGAAGCTGACCTCGAACGTCTCAAGGCATATATGATAAACCCTGTCGAGTGCCGCGAAGCATCTCTTGATGAGGTCGATACACTCGATACCAACTACGAGATACCTGAAACAGTCGAGACTCTTGAAGGATTCATCAATCTCAACGATAAGGGACTTCATGCCTTCGTTGACCAGTTCGGTCTTGCAATGGACTATGATGATATAAAGTTCTGTCAGGACTATTTCCGCAATAAGGAACACCGTGATCCTACTATCACTGAAATACGCATGATAGATACATACTGGTCTGACCACTGCCGTCACACAACGTTCCTTACAAACGTTGAAAATGTCAGCATCGTTACTCCTTACATCAAGGAAACCTACGATATGTACCTCAATGTACGCAAAGAGCTCGGCAGAACAGACAGACCGATCACTCTCATGGACATCGGTACTCTTGCAGCCAAGAAGCTGAAGGCTGACGGACTCCTTCCTGACCTCGATGAGAGCGAGGAGATAAATGCCTGCTCGGTAAAGATAAAGGTAGATATAGACGGCGAGCTTGAGGACTGGATCCTCATGTTCAAGAACGAGACTCACAACCACCCGACCGAGATCGAGCCTTTCGGCGGTGCAGCGACCTGTCTCGGCGGTGCTATCCGCGATCCGCTTTCAGGCAGAAGCTATGTTTATCAGGCAATGCGTGTAACAGGTGCAGCTAATCCTCTTGTTCCTGTTGCTGATACTATACAGGGACAGCTCCCTCAGAAAAAGATAGTTGTCGGAGCTGCTAACGGTTACAGCTCATACGGCAACCAGATCGGACTTGCAACAGGTCACGTAGCAGAGGTATACCACCCCGGATATGTTGCAAAGCGTATGGAGATAGGCGCAGTTCTCGGTGCAGCTCCCGCTGAGAATATCCGCCGTGAAGCTCCTGTACCCGGCGATGTTGTTATCCTTCTCGGCGGCAAGACAGGCCGTGACGGCTGCGGCGGAGCAACAGGCTCTTCAAAGTCGCATACACTTGAGTCACTTGAAAGCTGCGGTGCAGAGGTACAGAAGGGTAATCCTCCCGAGGAGAGAAAGCTCCAGCGTCTCTTCCGCAAGCCCGAGGTCACAAAGCTTATCAAACGCTGCAACGACTTTGGTGCAGGCGGCGTATCCGTTGCTATCGGCGAGCTGACAGACGGACTTATAATCGACCTCAATGCCGTGCCCAAGAAGTATGACGGACTTGACGGACCAGAGATAGCTATTTCAGAATCACAGGAGAGTATGGCC
>JAKSQV010000007.1 GCA_024403935.1 Ruminococcus sp.
GTTCGGCGACTTAATTATTATATCACGTCTTTCGCCTCTTGTCAACTAAAAGAAACGCTGTGGAATATTCTTGTTTTTGTTTATATTTACCATCGTTAGGGTAAAAATAAGGTGCAGCCAAAGCTGCACCTTATTGTCCATTATGTCACATCCGAGGTATCGAGATCAAAGTACTGCATTTTTGCACCCTGAGCTTTATCCTTCCTGATGTCACTTGCCTTGATCTTTCCAAGCTCATCTATCTTGTCAAGAGTCGTCGGGTAAGAGCCCAAGAAGCTGTCATTCGCATAACGTGCCGAAACAACCGACTGAACAATGTAGTCCTTTACATAGAATTTGTAGACCATATCGTCGTCAACTATCTTTCTTATACTTTTTCCGATCTTCTCATCCCACGCGTCAATGGCAAGCAGAGCAAACTGTGCAGATGTATAACCCGCATTATCAGCATCAAGCTTATTTCCATCAGCATCGCAACGATAACCTGTCACGCCGTTCCAGTAGTAGTACCACTCATTCTCAGCATCAACACCGGGAATAGTTGAATAGAGATGCTTAAGTGCAAGATCCTTTTCTTCCGAGGTAGAGCTTGAATCGTTATATACAGCTAAATATTTACGCTCAGAGAAGTTCAAATCTGTAACAACGGACTGAGCAGCATTAAAAATAGTCTTTGCCTTGTTATTCTGAGTTCTTGTACGGCTGCGCTGTACAAAATATCCCCACGACGGAATAAGCACACCAACAAGAATGCCCATTATGGCAATAACTATAATAAGTTCGATGAGCGTAAAGCCTTTTTTCGTTCTCATAAGACAAACCTCCCAACCAGCTATGATTATGAGCTAAACATATTATAGCAAAATATTCACAATTTGTCAATAAAATAGCGAGATAAAAACTTACCAATTTTTCGCACATATTCTTGTGCATTTCATTCAAGAAGTTCTAATGCTTTTTTAAGCTGTACATCGTCATTTGTACCGATAAGTGAACCGTCCATTTTCACTTCTACGTCAGGAGCAATTCCCACGCCGTGCCAGTTCTCCCAGTCACCTACTGTAAAACTCCCTGCAACATAACAAAGCTGTCCGCCGTCGCTAAGGTCGGCATAATTCTGAAAAACTCCCTTACCGAATGTGTTTGCGCCAACCATAACAGCATCAAGATTCTGTACAATATTCGCGCAAAATATCTCAGCCGCGCTCGCTGTATGTTCATTGACAAGAAGTACAATCTTCTTATCAGCAAAATCTCCATTTCCCTCAGTTGAAAGTTCTTCGGTTTTCCCTGTATAATAATTCTTCGTCACCTGAGCTTCTCCGCCTATACGAGCTGCCCACTCCATAGATACCTCGCCATCGCCTCCGGGATTATTTCTAAGGTCAATAATTATTTTTTTACAATCAGTAAGAGCTTTTACACTCTGGTCATATTGACCGCCACCATACTGACTAAATTTGTTGATTTTAAGAATTCCAAATTCCTGTTCAATTTCATGCTCCACATAATTTTTGTACACATGGTCACGAATAAATTCAATATCAAATTCCTTGCCGTCACGTCTCACAGTCAGAGTAACCTTTGTATCCTGTTTTCCAAGGAGTTTATTAGCAATATTCTCATATTTTGTTTCACTGACAGATACCCCATCAATCGCAATAATAACATCCATCTCTCTGATGCCCTGCTTATAAGCAGCAAGTCCTGACGTTACTTCGGTTATGAGAATATTGCCGTCGTCAGCAATGTCTATTTGAAAGCCGCTTGCTTCGGCAGTACCCGACGTATTTACATACGATGTCATATATTCAGTCTCGCTGCCGCCAGAAGCTATATCATAATAAGTAGTATACTTGTCGCCGCCCTCGTGCAGATAGCCATTTATCATTCCATCTTCTGCGGCTTTCTTATCAAAATCCGGATCGCCCTTTTCCGCAAGTATTTTCTCACAATCAGCTATTGCCTTTGTTTGCTTGCTGTATTTAAACATCTCAGGCGAGCTCAGATACAAACCGCCATACATCGCCCCCGCACCTAAAGCGGCAGCTATTATGGCTACAGCAATTTTTGATGAAATATCGTTGTTCTTCATTTTTTCACCTACAAAAGAAACCTCTCTCCCGAAGGAGAGAGGTTTTCCATTAAGATTTAAATCTAACGTTTCAGACAATTAACCAGCTTATTTAATCATGCCCTGGAGTTTCGCATAATCGGAATTTGCAGTAGCAGCAAGCGTACCAGCCTGATCCGCTTTGCCTGTTCCCTTAACGCCTGATGCTACAGCGATAGCATCTTTCAGAGCAAGACCAACCTTATTGGAGTAGCCCTCGTAAGTATCAGTTGTAACTACGCCGCCGGGATATGTACCTGTGTAAGTGCTGTCTGTTCTGCCAGCGAAAGCGATACATCCGCCGCCCTTAAGAGCAGCCTGACCTTCCTTAACCTTGGATATGTCAGCGAAGAAGTTGCTAACCTTAGCTGTGAAACGCGTGAGAACATCTGAGTTAGTGATAACGTCAGTAGCTGCGGTATCTGCGCTCCATGCTGTACCACTCCATTTAAGGATGTAGAGACCGCCTACGTCAATACCCTCTTCGTCAAGCTCTGTAAGAGCTGAGTTGATGCCCTTGTATACGGAAGAAGCAGCAGAGTTAGCAGAGCTAATCTTAGACTTTCTTACATAACCGAGCATTGTGGGTACGAGGATAGCTGCGAGAACACCGATGATAGCGATAACAACGATGAGCTCAATAAGGGTAAAACCTTTCTTTGTTGTTTTCATAATAGAAAACCTCCTTTATAATTTTTTTGTGCTAACGCACGTTTCATTTTGGGTTGGGTTCTTTTTGTCCCCTTCCCTCTCCTGTGATTATAGTATAGCATTTCATTCATAAATTGTCAATAGAATCCCGAAAATTAATTCATCAAAAATGCATTTTTTACATCAAAACGGTAAATAGGCACTTATTTTACGCCCTTTTCGTCACAATGCACAACGTTCTGTGAACTAATTAAGATTTATGACTTTGAATTGTACCGTCTGTATTATTTTCCTTAAATATTATGCCCCTCAATCAATGACAAAATGGTTAACAAATGGTTACAGCCCACTGTTTCGGGAAGTATCTGAACCGTAATTCAAATACGAGATGTTATTTTTACCACTTCTATTACATTTGGTCAAAGCCAGGATTTGTTCACAGTCTATTCATATTTGTCCAAAAAACTATCCCCTGCAATACGCAGAGGATAGAAAGTGTGAATATTCTGTTAATTACTCTGCTGACTGGCTCATTACACTCATGCCGCCTGAGGGTGAACCGCCCATCTGTGTGAGGAAGCGGTAGAACTCCTGCTTATCCTGGCACTTGTCAAGAGCGTCAACTTCATTGATAACGTTCTTGTATACGAGACGTGCAAGCTCCTGGTCGAGGGACATCATGCCCTGCTGCTTACCTGTCTGAATAGCAGACTGGATAAGGTGGATCTTGTTATCACGAATCATAGCTGAAATAGCATCTGTAACGTTAAGGATTTCCATAACAGCGATACGTCCTGTACCGTCCTTCTTCGGGATAAGTGTCTGGGAAATGATACCTACGAGGTTGTTAGCGAGCTGAGTTCTGATCTGCTGCTGCTGGTGCTCGGGGTAAACGTCGATGATACGGTTGATAGTATCAGCCGCAGATGTTGTATGAAGTGTTGACATTACGAGATGTCCTGTTTCGGCAGCGGTTACGGCAGCCTGAATCGTCTCGAAGTCACGCATTTCTCCTACGAGGATTACATCGGGGTCCTCACGGAGGGCAGCTCTGAGAGCGAGTGCGAAGTTCGGTACATCGTCGCCGATCTCACGCTGGTTGACCATACATCTCTTGTGGTCGTGTACGTACTCGATAGGATCCTCAACTGTGATAACGTGAGCACTTCTGTTGAGGTTTACGAAGTCGATCATGCCTGCGAGAGTTGTCGACTTACCTGAACCGGTAGGACCTGTTACAAGAACGAGTCCACGGGGACGCATTGAGAAGTCAGCAAGTATCGGAGGAAGCATGAGGTCCTCAAGAGTAGGAATATCGTTGCGGAGAAGACGGATAGCGATAGCAGGCTTGCCCTTCTGGAAGTATACGTTTACACGGTGACGGTAACCGCTCTTTGTCTGGAAGGAGAAGTCAGTATCGTGGTGGTTATTGATAGAGGTCTGCTGAGCCTCGTTGGTCATCTGGTTGACTATATCGAGTATTTCCTCCTCGTCCATTTCGGGATACTGTGAACGCATTGTTCTGAGAGTACCGTTAAGACGTACAACAGGAGCGATAGCATTTGTGAAGTGAAGGTCAGAGCAGCCGAGGAGACGAACCTCGTCAAGTATTGTATGAATATTGATTATACCCATTGTGTATTCCTCCTAATATTAATATGTATAGATCAAACAGAGAATGTGGATCTTACGAGCTCATCAATAGAGGTCTCACCTGCCTGAACAAGCTCAGAAGCGTTGTCACGGAGGAGCTTTGTGCCGTTCGCCTTAGCAGCGGCCTCGATCTCTTCCTTGCCGCCGCCTGCTGCAATGATAGCAGAAACCTTGGCTGTACAGTGAATGATCTCGTGGATAGCGGTTCTTCCGCGATAGCCTGTGTTATTGCAGGCCGGACAGCCAACCGGCTCATAGATCTGGATAGATGAAGGAATACCCATCAGCTCATTTTCCTCGTCGGTAGACATTCTTGCCTTCTTGCATGAAGGACAGAGAACCTTAACGAGTCGCTGAGCGATAACGCCGATAAGTGAAGTAGCAACCATGTACGGAGCAACGCCCATATCAACAAGACGTACAACAGTCGAAGCAGCGTCATTGGTATGAAGTGTTGAAAGAACAAGGTGTCCGGTGATAGCGGCACGGATACCGATATCGGCTGTTTCGGTATCACGCATCTCACCGATCATAACAATATCAGGGTCCTGACGGAGAATTGAACGAAGGGCAGCGGCGAAAGTCATGCCTGCCTTCTGATTAACCTGACACTGATTGATTCCGTCGATAGCTTTTTCGACAGGGTCTTCAACTGTAACAACGTTTACGTTCGGTCTTGCGATCTCACCGAGCGCAGCGTACAGAGTTGTTGTTTTACCTGAACCGGTAGGTCCTGTTACGAGGATAACGCCGTGAGGAACACGGAGCATCGACTCGAAGAGCTGGTAGTTGTAGTCTGACATACCGAGGTCTGTGATCTTACGGAGAGCGATCTGTCCGGTTGAAAGGATACGGATAACGATCTTTTCGCCGTGTACCATAGGAAGTGACGAAACACGGACATCGAGGGTGTTGCCGTCAACGACCTGTGTGAAACGTCCGTCCTGAGGGATACGCTTCTCGGCGATGTTCATACCGCTTATAAGCTTGAAACGTGTTGTAAGTGCGCTGTGAACTGCTGCAGAAATGTTCATCAGTTCAACGAGATCGCCGTTAACACGGATACGAATTCTTGTATACTTGTCGAACGGCTCGATATGAATATCGGTAGCGTCCGCTCTGAATGAGTTTTCAACGATTGTAGTAGCAAGCTTAACGATAGGAGCACTCTCTACACGGTCATTAGACTCCTGATCCTCGATCGAGCCGCCGAGGTCACCTGCCATAGCAGTAACACCCTCGAGCACGCTGTCAACGTTCTGCATTGAATAGCACTTGCCTATTGCCTTGTTGATTGCGGAAGTAGTAGCGAGAACAGGAACAGTATCCATACCTGTCGATACCTTGATATCTTCCAGAACGATAAAGTTTACAGGATCATTTGTCGCAACAGTGAGACGCTTACCTGTAATAGCGATAGCGATTACCGTATGCTTCCTTGCGAGTGCCTCAGGAACCTTCTGAACGGCTTCTGTGTTGATGTCAGTGTTGTCGAGATCAACATACTGAACTCTCAGCTTTCCTGCAAGAGCCTTTGTGAAGTTAATCTCAGTCATAAATCCAAGCTCAACAACAACGTCGCCGAACTTCTTGGCTCCATTTGACTCTTTCTGGGTCGCAAGAACCTTCTGGAGCTGTTCTTCGCTGATCAGCCCCTGACTAACTAAGTAGTCGCCAATTCTCTCGTTTCTCATATACAAACCTCCGCTTATTTTTTAGAATCCGCTCCATAGGAACAAACTCTTAATTTACACTTGCATTTTGACCTGAATATGATATAATAAGTATATCAAATTCTGAATGAAAAGGAGTGTGGAAAAACCATGTTTGGATTTGAAGATATGCTTCACAGCGAATTTACTGATCTGCCCTTCAAAATCATGTTTTTATCCATCGTATTTCTCTTCGGCATCTGTATCGGCAGCTTTCTGAATGTCGTCATACTGCGTCTGCCGCGGCACGAATCTCTCATCAAACGCTCATCGCACTGTATGACCTGCGGAACCAAGATAAGACCTATTGACCTTATCCCCGTCCTCAGCTGGATCATTCTGAGAGGAAAATGTCATTCCTGCGGCGAAAAGATATCTGTCCGATACCCCATCGTCGAGTCGCTCAACGGCATTCTTTATATTCTGACTTTCATTGTGCTGGATATAAATGCTAAAGCCATAATAACCTGCGTTCTTATGTCGCTGCTCATCGTCATCGCGTTCATGGACTGGGACACACAGGAAATCGACTTGATAATCGTCGGACTCATCCTGCTACTTGCAGTGCCTGCTGCGATATTTACAGATGATGTTGAACTGAAGCACCGTATCATCGGCGCACTCATCATAAGCGTGCCCTTCTTTGTTATAGGAGAGGTAAGCCGTCCGATAATCAAAAAGAAATTCGGAGAAGATTTCCGCGCGATTGAGCTTGGCGATACGCTGCTCATGTTCGCTGCCGGCGCACTCCTCGGAACGCGGGCTGTTATCGTTTCAGCATTGATTGGTATTATCACTGCCGCAATCGGCGGAGTGATAAGTAAAAAGGTTACAAAGGAATCAAAGTTTGCTTTCGGACCTTATCTTTCGATCGGTATTGCAGCGGCAATGCTCTGGGGCAACAAAATTGCCGACTGGTACATTACCCTGCTTACATACAAGCCCGAATGAACTTAAAAAAAGCAAAAATAAATCACAGGCAGCAGCAATAAATACTGCTGCCTGCTTTTTTTATTGCTTATTTGTATTTGATAGGGCTGGGAGAAACTTCATCGGGAAGAGCATAGATAATGTAGATATTATTGCTGTCCACAGCTGAATTCTTATCCTTTGTATCAATTACTTCAAACGTTTTGCCATTATAGTCTAAAGGATCAATTTCAGTTATCATAAACTTTCCATCAACATCAACTTTATTGACAACGGTCTCTGTGCCTGTGAAAGTATTCTGAACGTGCTTGAAATATCTTTCATCTTTTTCATTCTCTGTTGCCATGCAATTTCTCAGACTCAAACTTGTAGTAGTCATATAGGAGGGCGATTTGAATACCGGAACTGATATACCTGAACCTACTCCTGTTGAATACTCAGCATCAATCATGTTCTTTCCCTTAGCATTATTCTGATATGCAATAACATTAAGTGCAAACTTATATCCTTCAGCGGACATATCATTACCGTCTCCGTCCTTCATCTTAACTATACGGCTGTAATAGAAGTTTTCGCTTGTAGGAAGCTCATCATCCGTTGCAATTTCAGTATAATCAGAAAGCTGATTCGGGGTGATAGGCTCAAGCTGGTTGAAACCGTAATCATAATAATAAGAATAGTCGGTAAAATGCTCAGGATTAAGTATCATATGGAAGGAGTCATCCACTTCTTTTATCTCTGCTCTTGGGAAACTGCCTGTGGGACAATCAATCTCATCTGACACCAAATGAATATTCTCAGCCTCGTCATCATATTTCAATATAACTGACTCTTTTTCAAATACTCTTTCTGATGCTACCACACCCGTTGTATCGGTAGGGTCAGGATAGAATGTGTATTGTACCGGGCAGCTGTCTCCTGCTCTGAAGGTATAGGTTCTCTCATATGCCACGCCTGGCTTATCATCGGAATCAGGCATATTATCATTATAAAGGCTGAGTACATGAATCTTTCCTTTCAGAGGAGTGCCATCATCAGCAAGTGCATTGTCGAAGAAGTCATCAGCAAATGCCTGAACGGCTTCCTTCTCACTTATAACTGCATAATCTCCCCTGTTGCCGTAATCTCCCTTATATACTCTTATGAATTTTGAATAGCGAACAGACTTATCAATATAGTCGCCGATATTATCAACATACGAAGCTGTACGCTCTCTAACAGATGTCTTGGTCATCAGCTTTGATACAGGATCAACGAATGACATAACAAGAGTCAGGATAATACTGAATACAGCAAGTACTATCAGGAGCTCAACAAGGGTAAAGCCCTTTTGTTTCCTTTTGATTTTCAAAAACAACACCCCCTGAACTTAAGTAGTTGCATCCGGCTTAATATTTTCAACAAACTTCATATTGAGATTTCCGCCAACCTCATTGTCAATTGGTGCATCAGGATCGACGACAGAATAGCCCTTTCCAACAAGTTCCACATTTCCGTTGACAGTAATGCGAATATCGCTATCTGCAGTGCTGAGCTCATTCGCTGAACCGGTGTAACCCGATTCAGCAATCGGAGCCTGAACTGATACTTTTTTATTGACATTATTTGAAGATCTGATGTAAGCATTAACAGCCGAAGCTGCTGCTACAAGCAGCACCGTCATAATTGCTACGACAGCCAGCGATATAATGATCTCAACAAGAGTCATGCCCTTGAGCGACTTCTTTTTAGTTTTAGTCTCGTTCATATATATCCCTCCTTAATACTCGTCGTAGTAAAGTACCTTGTACCAGAAATCATCTCCGCCGTCCGGTGTAGGTGGCTTACCGCCCAAACCATCATTGATCCAAAGCTCATTTATCATATTTTTGAAATATGTTTTATTTGAGTTACAGCAGCCAAATAGATATGGACTTGTTTCATATTCCTTTGTATCAAAGCCATTGTAGTAGATATCAACATTGTTTGTTACCTCTAATGTTGTAGCATCTATACTTAATGCAATGTTAGGTGAAACTATATTAGCTGTACAGTATATAAAGTTGCCCCATGTAAGCTTCGAACCTCTTGCTCCATAGTAATATACTATCGGCTTAGCATTATTACCAAGGATATCATTTACAAGCTCAGGATTAGGCTTTCCGGTCGAATCCTTCATGATTTTTGTACTATCGCTTGCTGCCTGGAAAGGCCTCTTGCTGCTGAGCATTTCATACCATGAGGTAGTTGTCTGAATTGCATTACCTCTGAATCTCATTTCTCCCTTTGGTTCAATGTAGAAGTTTACTCTTCCGCCGTCACTATCATCAATGAAAACGTCAAGACCTGCATCAAGATCAAAATGTCTGATAACGATCAGGATATCTTTTCCATCAGGATCAATTACCATTACCTTTTTACCCGTAGGTGATGCCACACCTGCACCATTTGGAGTCGCAGCCGGAATATCAATAACACAGCTATCATTGATATATAATCCGCCATTTACATCATTCTGGGTTGTAATCTTTACCTTTCCGCCTTCCATCTTGACCGATGATACCGTCTTTTTCATTCCAGCTTTGACAGCTTCTACACTCTTGTAAGTCTTGCCAGGATTTTTAATAAGATTATCATACTCAATCTTAAAAGCGTTGGGTAATTCCGAAGTATCATAAGGATTGACTACGTCATTAAGAACATCCTTCATAGTTCTTACGACCTGGGTTTCCGATTTGCTGAGTGTCTTTGTAGGATCAGCGGGATTTGGCACAAGCTCAAGACCAAGTATAACTTTCTTTTCAGCATACTTAGGATATGCCTGCTCATGATACGTATTTGTAAAATCAGCAAAAGTCTTGGTAGTTAGTCCATTAACAGCGTCACCTGAGCCATGAGTTGCAGTATACTCATCAACCTCTGTATGAGGCTCTGCAATCGTATAATACATATACTTCTCATTGGTTTTCTCAATAGGATCAAGCTCATTGCCGTCATAATCAACCTTAGCTCTGAAAGCCGGAACATATACTGTAGCATCCTCTACATCAACCTCAGTTAACGATGAGATATCGTAATATGTCTCAGACGTATCAGCAGGTTCATAAGAAGGGTATGTATCAAATGAATATGTACCGTCATCATTTTCTTCTACTGTATCAGGATCGATTTTTGACTTAACAAGATAATCGGTAACTGCCCCCCACTCAGGAAGCTCATATTTCTTTGCACCGCCCTGGAGATACTTTGTGTAATCAATACCATCTGCATTCAGATCAACTGAATCGTCATATTCAGCGGTATACATGTAGTAAAGATCTTCATATAAAGCATTGCCTTCAATGTCCTTGTTACCATGGTCTGCTGCCTTCCACACATAGTATGGAACGCGCTCCTCATTCTTTACAACAACACATTCATCAATAGTCTTTTCTTCTGCATCATGAAGGATAGTCTCAACAGTCTTATACTGGCTTGAAGTATCAACTGCTGCTGAAATGTTATCACAGTATACAACACCGCCGTTTATTGTAGGATTCCCTTCTTTAATAGTAAGTTTTCCGCCTACAACAAGGTTGCCGTTTATTACTACATTCTTACCTATGATGCAGTTTCCTGCTACACGCACATCACCATCAATAGTACATTCAGCAAGCTCAAGGTTTCCGTTTGAGCAGATAGACGATACATTTGCTGAAGCCTCTGTGGACTTAGCCTTGTTGATAACAGAGGAAGACCATTTGTAAAGATGTGTGCTGCTTCCTGTCAGAACACTTGTCTTATCAGCATCCATAAGGAAGAGGTTTCCATAAAAGTCGCATTGAGACGAACCACGCGCATACACATAACCTGCAAAAATATTCAGAGGACCTGTTGCTGCTGAAGCATTTTTGGTAGGATTGCCAATGCGAATCTTGTCTTCGACCTTTTTATTTCTATCGCCATCCCAAGACTTTCCATAAATACCGCCGTCAACGTATACATAGGGTATCTCATTGAAATTATATTTTTCTCCAACCTTGCACTTATTCTCGTATACCAGATTGGCTACACCTTCTGCACCATAGAAAGCCATATCTCCCCAGACAGTTATACCTGTACCAGGTCCGGGGAAAATGAAACCGCTCCATTGCTTAACAAGGAGATTTGAATTTATTACAGCATCGGCTTCCATAACAGCACCGGTATTTCTTAAACCTACTATGGCAGGTTTTCCTGTACCGCCAACTTTATCAACACTGCCGGGATCATCGACGGCATCATCTTTATCCTTGTCACTGTATGAATACAATGGAATAACCCTGTAGGTCGTCGGATCATCGTAATCAAACTTATCAACCTTCTCCAGCGACGGAATATTGATATATGTTCCGCCGTAAAGACTTGATTGACAAGGCAACGACGAACCACCCGTTGTTACGTATCCTGCACCGCCATCATTTGAATCATTATCCTCCGGCATATGCTTAAGAACATAAGCATTAGTTGTGGATGTTACTCCGCCGAGGGTAACATTTGATGTAAAACGAATAAGGTCTCTGTCTATCCACTCTTTCTTTACAGTATCGTAAAACTTTCTTGTACCTGCGTACGATACCTCGACATCATCAACTCTACCCAGGGTAGCAGTATTGATGTTTGTATCGTCACTGCTTATCTGGACAGGAACAAGAGTGGGCGTGTCCCCCGATTTGATAGCACCTATCACATTATGGTAGTCTGCATTAATATCCATAGCCTTAATAGCACTGTCAACCACAAGACGAGAAGTTACCTTCGTCTGTGCGCTTGAATAATTCACATGCGCTCTGTTGTTAGCAGACGTTGCAAGAACGAGCGTTCCAAACAGAAAGATTATGAGCAGTGCCATTACGGATACTACTGTAAGCAGAACTGAACCTTTATATTTTCTATTCTTTAAATCTTCCATCTCTTAACCGCCTTTCCAAGTTATAATTCTCTAATAACTGTTAGCGAAGGACAAGTTATCAATCTGCTTCTACATTAGGCTCTGCTAAATCGTAAACTGAATATAATGTTAAGTTAAGCTGTGCTGTTGCCTCCGCATCATCCTCAAGCATCTTCTCCTGTTCTTCAGTAAGCTCAGTATCAAGGAAATCTAACTGCTTTTTGTACTGATCAACGTCAATGATAAGACCATTGAGTGATATGCTGTTGATTGTGATTGCCTTATCCTGCTCTTCGATAGCCTTCAGGTAGTTCCAGATGTTTTCCTTTGTACCTGTAACGCTGATCGTGTAAGTTGTGCTGAGGATGTTCTCCTTAGTTCTTGCCTTGAGTGCATCGCTCTCAGCCATTTCCTCACTTTGCACCTTCATCTTGTCACCGTTAAGATCAGAAGCCTTCTTGAGCTCTTCACCTACAACAGGAGGAGTGAAGTAATAGTAATCAATAGTTGATGAATTCAGGCCTGAAGCGTTCATGCTGGTTATCTTAACTTCATTGTCCTCAGCAAACGACTGCATATACTGGTCGATCTTGCGAACATTAAAAAGGTCATTGTATGCAACGAAGTCATTAGTAAGCTCTGTTGTTTCGTCATAGGTCTTCTTGATCTGTGACTTAAGAGGCTCGATCTCTGCAATCTTAGCCTCTACCTCTGCCTTTTCCTGCTCTGCACTCAGGAGAGCGTCCTTATTGTCCTTGATCTCAGTATACTTGGGCTTTATAAGAAGGAAAAAACCACCAAGCAATACTACGAATGCGAGCAGAGCGCCTAAAATAATCTTGTCTCTGTAATTAAGTTTCATTTTTATCTACCTCCTTATTCAGCACTTTCTTCGCCATTGTCCTGAGTCTCAGGCTTATAAGCACTTTCTCTTGCCTTCAGAGCCGTTGACACGCTGAATGAAACTGATTCCTTACCCTTATCTGCCGAATTATTATCTTCCTTATTAATGGTTACTGTATATCCGGAATAGCCTGCATTTTCATAATAACCCTGATTTTCTTCAAAGGACTCATCAAGGAGATTATCAACAAAGAGTGAAGGAAGCTTCTGTACCATTTCTTCGCTTCCGGAAGCAGTTACATTGAAGTTGAACACGCCGGCTGAATATGTAGGAGTAGAAATGCACGCGAATTCAAGATCGAGATCCTCCGCTGTCTTATTCAGAACATTCTGTATCGTCTCATACTTATCGCTGTTAACGATCGGCATTGAGTAGAATGCATCGTGAGCGTTTACCATCTTGGTGTTATATGCATCAACGGTATCTCTGATGCCGAGGAGCTTCTCACGATGAGTGAGCTTCTTCTGAGTTTCGGGAGAATCGATGAACTCTCTTATCTCCTTGATATCGCCCTCAACCTTGAGGTTATAGATTGACATTACGCCCCATACACCGCCGAGGACAACAACAGAACCGAGGATAAGTGCGAGCATCGGGATCGTGCCTGCGCCTTCGCCCTTGTTGCTGCTTGCTCTCTTGATAACTGCGCCAAGCTCAGTATCGAGAAGGTTGATCTTCTCGGTCTCTCTGTTACGCTTGAACATAGCACCGATAGCATTTGCATAGAGTGAGAACTCAAGATTTTCGTGTCCGTGGATCTGCGGAGGAACATTGATAAGGCTTGTGTTGAGGTCGAGCTTTTCGAGCTCATCAGTAAGTCTTACATAATCGTGTGTATCACCGTAGAATACAACGTTTTCAATAGTCTCACCGGTGTTGCGGCTTCTGTGGAACTGCAGCATACGGAAGATGTTCTCGTTAACAGCCTCGAAAACGTAGTCAGCGGATCCGCCGTAGTCGTCAGCGTCGATAGTAGCGAAACGTGAGAATGAAAGCTGACCCTGCTCATAGAGGTTGAGTGAGATGAAGTTGTTGTCGATCTGAACAGCGAGCAGCGGCATCTTGGACTTGATTCTTGTATCGGCAAGAAGAACCTTTGTGATACAGTTACAACCTACCATTACCGATCTGAGTGAGATGCCGAGAAGCTTGAATACCTCTCTGTAGCTGTTTACGATCTCATAAGGACAAGCTGTTGCGAGGATACGAACCTTAGGCTCGCCTGTATCGCCTCTCTCCTCAGACTCACCAACGATAACATAAGTTACGCTGTAAGAATCATCGAGGTTAAGCTCAGCCTGAACCTGCTGCTTAACAGTTTTCTGGAGATCAACGCCCTTTACGCGGGCAACTGTCATTTCCTTGAATATTGTAAGGTTTGACGAGATAGAAACGATTGCTTCCTTATCGGGCATCTTGTTTCTCTTGAGAACTCCGTTGATAAGTGTTGCAACGTTGGGGACATCTCTGACGTGACCGTTAACGATGAGTCCCTCTTCAATATTAAGTGTAGCAGCGGAGCTGACTTTGATCTTACCGTTGCTCTCAACGCCCTTAACAACGCGGACGTTTCTGTCAGTTATATCAAATGAAAGCATTTCTTTTTTTCCACCTTTCCGTTATTATTCGTTTTCGAGACCTTCGAGTGATCCGTAGAGTGCGGGATAGATACCGATAACGACCATACCAATGATAACACCCATGAAGATAAGCATTACAGGCTCAACAAGCGATACGAGACGCTGAACAGCCGAATCAGATTCCTCTTCGTAGTAATCTGAAGTCTTTTCAAGGATAGTGTCGAGCGCACCTGATTCCTCACCAACGTAGATAACTGAGCAGAACATAGGCTCAAAGAGCTCTGTTCTTGTTATCGAAGCTGAGAGCGTTTCACCCTGTTTAACTTCATCAATAACATCAACGAACTTTTCATCGACATATCTGTTTGAAAGAATAGCCGATGCTTTCTGCAGGCATTCTACCATAGGAATACCGCTGGAATAAAGTGAAGAAAGTGTTCTTGCGAAACGTCCTGTATAGATCTTTGTTACAAGAGGTCCCCACATTGGTCCCTTCAGGATAAGTCTGTCGACCTTATACCTGAAGCTCGGAACCTTGTACAGATACTTGAAGCCGAAGAAAAGACCGGCAACAAGGATAATGACTAAGTACCATCTGTATCTCAGGAAGTCGGAGAGCGCCGCCATGATCTTTGTCAGAGCAGGCATCTTAGACGGATCCTCATACATATCTATGAATACAGGCATGATGAAGATGAAGAGGAACATTACAACGATTACGCAGACAACAGCAAGGATCATAGGATATACCATCGCACCCTTGATGGTGTTCTTGAGTTTGTTTTCCTTTGCGTAATGCTCAGCCATTCTCGTCATGATAACGTCGAGCGAACCACTGGTCTCACCCGCATTGGCCATTGAGATCAGGAACTCGGGGAACGAGCCCGCGTGCATCTCAAGAGTTGAGGAGAAGGATTCACCCTTCTGCACGTTCTCGTAGATATCCTGCCAGATAGCTCTTGCCTTGTCGTTTTCCTGTTCCTTGACAAGAATGTCGATCGCCTTAACAAGTGTCAGACCTGATGTAAGCATCGCGCTGAGCTGTCGACAGCAGAACGAAAGCTCCTTGGTGTCGAACTTGTAAATTGACCTTGTGTTACTTGAATCGTCTTCCTTGTAATCCTTGATGAACACTCCTCGTTCTTTCATCTTTTCGAGGAATTCCTGTTCATTCTCGGCATTAGCCTTGCCCTTGACCTGCTTGCCTCTTGCGTCCTGAGCAACGTAGGAATAACTCTTCATACAACCACCTCCATAGTATTTGTTTAAGCCGGAACAATCCATACTGCCCTAATAATAACAATTATATCATTTTAACAGTTACATTTCAATCGTTTTTTTGCCTTAAATAATCAAGCGGATTTTATTAATATTCACCAACAAATATACTGTCCGTAATATTCGTCAGAGCATAGTACGATTATTCTACAAAAAACAATTTCAAGGCAGGACAAAGCGCAGCATTGATGCTCCATGCTGCACATTGTTTAACTTACACAAATATTATATCACAGCACATCTCAAATTGCAACATAAAATCGTATATTTTCTTGAATTTTTGCATTATTGTATACTGCGACAAAACGATTAACTTGTTATTCGTCATTTTGCACTGATATTTTGCAAAAAAGCCACCTCAAGAGGACTATATAGTAAATATAATTCCATTATCATCCTATACTATTATAATAGGTATCGCCCCCGAGATGTCTCCTCCGTATCTGATTATTGTCTCATACGAGCTTTATTGCGTACCGTTTCAGCCAGTAATCAAGCTGTACAAAAAAGCCTATCGTCTGCGGCAGGTTCATAAGCTGTCCGTACCACTGCACCCTGTCTTCGTGCCGCAGCAAACTCTCCAGCTCCTCGCGGCGGACAAGCTCCGTAAGCGGCGTATCCTCGGCAAGAACAGCTCTGAGCCGCTCCGTCACCGCCTCAAGGAAGGCAGGATTGTGAGTCTTGGGATAGGGACTTTTCTTGCGCCACAGCACCTTTTCAGGCAGCCATCCGCTTACAGCCTCGCGGAGCAGTCCCTTTTCGCGCCCCTTGTAGTCCTTGTACTCCCATTTCACGTTGTACATATACTCCGCGATACGGTAGTCACAGAAAGGAACACGTACCTCTAAACCGCTGTACATCGACATTCTGTCCTTGCGGTCGAGGAGATTCTGCATGAACCAGCGGAAATTCAGCTCAGTCATCTCACGCATACGCTGTTCGAGCGGACTGTCATCGGGAAGCCGCTCCGCACTGTCGGCAGTCCTTCGATATGCTGAATATACATACTCATCGGCATCAATCAGCCGCGCATATCTCTCGCACAGGAAACGGCTGCGGTATGCGGTGCTCTGTGCCCACGGGAAGCCGTCTGTCTCGCGTATATCCTTGTCTCTGTACCACGGATAGCCGCCGAAAAGCTCGTCTGCACACTCCCCCGAAAGTGCCACCGTCCCGTGCTTCTTTATCTCGCGGCAGAGCAGGAGCATGGAAGCGTCCACGTCTGCCATTCCGGGAAGTCCACGCGCATCTACTGCCGCTTCGAGAGCGGTGACAAGCTCGGGTGTATCGACAACTACACGGTGATGCTCCGAGCCGAGGTATTCCGCCATTATGCTGATGTATTCGTTGTCGCTGTCAGGCTGGAAATGACTCGCCTGAAAGTATCTGTCGTTGCCGCTGTAATCGACTGAAAACGTATTCAGCCGCTTGCCCTGCTTTTTCAGCTCGGAAGCCGCGACTGACGAGATAAGGCTTGAATCAAGTCCGCCCGAGAGAAACGTGCATATCGGCACATCGGACACGAGCTGCCGCCTTATCGCGTCGAGGACAAGCTCACGGGTATGCTCGACAGTCTGTGCAAAGGTTTCGTTCAGTTCACAGGCATGAAGCCGCCAGTAAGTACGGAGCTTCAGTCCTGCCAGCGTATAATAACCGCATTCGCCGCTTTTCAGCTCCTTCACTCCGCGGATAACGCCGCAGCCCTGCGTCCGTCCCGGAGCCATGAGCAGAAGCTCCGCCGCGCCGTATTCGTCTATTTCATGGGGAATGTCGGGATTCTCAAGAAGTACGGACAACTCCGAGGCAAAGATGAGCTTGTCGGCAGTCTCGTAGTAGAACAGCGGCTTTACGCCTATTCTGTCACGTGCGAGGAACACGCGATGTTCGGCGGAATCATACACCGCAAAGGCGAAAATGCCGTTAAACCGCTCCACGCAGTTCTCTCCCCACTCGATATAGCTGCGGAGCACGACCTCGGTATCGGAAGCCGTCAGGAACTCGCAGCCGAGCTCACGGCGAAGCTCCGCCGTATTGTACAGCTCTCCGTTGTAGATGATCGTATAGTCCCTGCCGCCCGAAGTGACCGTCATGGGCTGCCTGCCGCCTGCTATGTCGATGACCGCAAGCCGCGTGTGGACAAGTGCCACCTCCTGCGAGAGAAAAATTCCGCGCTGGTCGGGACCGCGCCGAATGAGCGCAGCCTGCATTTTTCCGCACGCCTCAGCCTCAGCGCGCATATCCTCCCTGAAGCTGATAACTCCTGCAATTCCGCACATAACTTGACCTCCACCGCTTCACGGCATACGGCACGCCGTAATGATACACTTCAGTATATGCAGAAGAAACGGAAAAAGTGCAGGTCCGCCCTAACAGAAAAACAGCTGTCAGGCATGCTTTCGCCCTATTCCGCGCAGTTCCGACCTTGACAACGTGTTTACAGAATGATATAATAAAGCAAATCGGAAGAACGGAGAGTATTGTTTTGAAGAACCTTTTATTCATCGGCGATGTTGTCGGCAAGTCGGGCAGCAGCTTCCTTGTGTCGAAGCTCAGCCTTTTAAAGCGGCAGTATGCAGTCGATATTACAATAGTGAACGGCGAGAATTCCGCCCCCGGTGACGGCATAACGCCTGAATCTGCGAATTTGCTCGTACGTGCGGGAGCAGATGTCATTACAACCGGCAACCACGCATTCAAGCGCAAAGAGGCTGCCGACCTCTTTGACACCGACTACATCATCCGCCCTGCCAATTATCCCGAAGGCGGCGCACCGGGAAAAGGCGTATGTGTGCTCGATATGGGAGCGTACTCCGTTGCCGTGATAAACCTCATGGGAACGGTGTTCATGGATCCGCTCGATAACCCGTTCTCAAAGATAGACGAGCTTCTTGCGGATATTGACACCCCCAACATCTTTGTAGACTTCCACGCAGAGGCGACCTCCGAGAAAAAGGCTATGGGACATTACCTTACAGGCAAAGTCAGCGGTGTTTTCGGAACTCACACCCACGTCCAGACCGCAGACGAAGCCATACTCGGCGGACACACAGCATACATCACCGATGCAGGCATGACAGGTCCCGAGCTTTCGAGCCTCGGTGCGGATATCCGTCCCGTGCTGGAGCGTTTCCGCTTCCGCACTCCCGTTCGCTTCCGTGAAGCCGACGGAGACTGCTTCTTGTGCGGAGTTTGTGTCGAATTTGATGAGAAAAGCGGCAAATCGCACAAAATTGAGCGCCTGATTATAAGATAATCTACAAACTTTTTCTAAAAGTATTGCAATTTCAAAACAACTGTGCTATGATGTATGTATGTACTAAAACAATTGCATTTTTGAGAGAATTTTTGTATCTCATTCCCACACGAGCATTGCAGTAACAGTACAAATAATATTATAATCAGGAGGTCTCAACTATGGAAGTCTTAAAAGTTTCATCACATTCCTCACCGAATTCAGTCGCAGGCGCTATTGCAGGTGTTATCAGAGAGCAGAAAGCCGTTGAGGTACAGGCAGTAGGTGCAGGCGCATCAAATCAGGCAATAAAGGCAATCGCTATAGCCCGGGGCTATCTTGCTCCGATAGGTATTGACCTCATCTGTATACCGGCATTCGCAAATATCCAGATAGACGGTGAAGAAAGAACCGCGATCAAGCTTATCTGTGAACAAAGGTAATTCTCAGGGCGGGCAGACGATGTCCGCCCTTGTTTTTTAACTGTATAAGGAGACGCAGCATGAATATTGAAGTAACCAGAATAAACAGCGGTATAAATGACGATCCCCTCGGATTTGTACAGGCTGCAAATGAAGAATATCACTACCAGCTCAGAAGAATAGCCGACAAGATCATAAATACACGCAACGAAAAGCCTGTCATCCTGCTTTCGGGACCGTCAGGCTCAGGAAAGACGACAACCGCTTTCATGATAGAAAAAATACTCGACGAAGCAGGGTATGAGACTCACACCATTTCCATGGATAACTATTTCCGACCGCTTAGCCGCGAGGAAAAGGAGCTTGCCGCTCTCGGAAAAATGGACCTTGAATCGCCTGAACGCATTGACTCCGAGCTGCTCAACTCTCAGATCGAGTCGATCGGACGCGGAGAGAGGATAGAGATTCCAAAGTATGACTTCGCCGAATCAACACGCTGCCACAGCGGACTTTTCCTTGAACGCAAACCGGGTGAGCTCATCATCTTCGAGGGTATACACGCGCTGAATCCCTCTTTGATAACAGTTCCCGACTGCTGGCTCGTCAAGCTCTATGTCAGCGTGCGGACAAGAGTGACCTGCGGCGATACAGTTCTCCACCCGTCAAAGGTTCGCCTTGCACGGCGTATGATACGCGACAGCAACTTCCGGAAGCGGTCGCTGCGTGAGACGATGAATATGTTCAAGAACGTGGAGGCAGGAGAAAACAAGTACATAATGCCGTATAAGCACCGTGCCGACTTCGACATCGACACATTTATGGCATACGAGCTCAATGCGTACCGCAGCTCGCTCATTGACAAGCTCGGTGAGTTGAACGACTTCCCCGAGCTCGATGATCTGACGGAAGTGCTTGAAAACCTTGCTCCCCTCAATGCCGACAACATTCCAAACAATTCGCTTATATGCGAATTTCTCGGCAGAGGTCGGTTTGAATACTGACATACTATTTGGCAGACTGCCGTTCCGTAGTTTTACGGTTCGGCGGTCTGTTTTTTTGTTTATCTTCAACAATACAGAGGTATTAAAACTGTGCAGATATACAGAGTTCAGAAGCATTTTCCGATAATCAACGGTTTTATGTTGAAAAAAAGCCCTTTCCGAGCCGTTTATGAAGAACACTGTTCTTCTATGCGGATACACTCAGAAAGGAGCAGTATATGAATTGGATCAATAACGAAAGATTCATCAGATACTCCGAGGGCAAGGCTGTGATAGTCGCAAACATCGGCATGGACACAACCGCCGACCTCCCCGAAGCAGATGCTTTTGAAGGCAGGATACTCGATAAAGGCTCGGTCGCGCACGATGTTGACACGGGCGACTACTACTGCCTGAACAGTCTCGGAGTATGGAAAAAGCAGCAGATTGCAGGCGGAGGCAGTTTCGGCACACTATACAACGCAATGCCTGCCGCATCGACAAGGGCTCTGCCGATAGTCGGAGACCTTGAGATCATCGAGGAGGTATAACATGGCAATAGCAAGATTTGAAAACGAACCGTCACAGAACCTTGAGGAGCTTCATGCATTCCTCACCGCAAACAAGGAGGGCACCTTCCTTGAAGATGTAACGCTGTCACTCGGTCCGAATATCGGCGGTACGAACAACGCAAAACTTAGCTTTGGCAGCGATCTCTTTATCCAGTGCTTAGGTGTCAACCATTCAAGCGATGCATTGTCCTTCACAGGCACATACGCCTCACTCGCATTCCTCAACTACACCGACAACTACAACGTAGCTTTCCGTTTTGCGTCAGCTATTCTCTGCGCAAACGGGCTTATCCTCTCAGGATACGATGTCAACGACTCAAAGCTCATCTCACGCATCATCATCACTGTTGACGACGAGGGCGAGCTTGCGGTAATTGTGCCTTCAAAGAGCGCGTATTCGTTCGCCTCTTCTGATACGGACTATTCGCTGATGACTGCTGACTCGACAATGACGACTGTTATCAATATCGCGCCGTCTTTCAGCTCCAATGTCACCTCTCTCGCACCGACAGCGGTCAAGGCAATGGAAACAACACGTATGCTCCCCTACGCATACGCCGCTCTTACAACTCAGCTCAACTCCGAAGGACTTGAAGCCGTGCTTATTGACGGAGTACCGTTCATAACCAACGGAATATGGTATATCAGGGACAGTAATTAACTCTCTCAGCTCTGCCTTTCAGACACAAAAAAGCCGCACGGAATATCCGTGCGGCTTACATAGCTCGCTATATCAATATGCCTTGCCCCAGTATACCATGTGTTTTGCAGGCTTGCCGCAGCATACGCATACGTCGGAAAGCTTCTCCTGCTCAAACGGTATGCAGCGTGAACCGACACCTGTCAGTTCCTTGACCTGATCCTCGCAGGCTTCCTCACCGCACCACATAGCCTTTACGAAGCCGTCACCTGCTTCGAGAGCCTTGTTTATCTCGTCAGTGGTAGTACAGGAATATGTACGTCTGTTGCGGTTTTCAAGTGCATTCTTGTACATTCCGTCATGAGCCTCCTTGAGCTTCTGCTCAACAGCAGTCTCAAGCTCGCCAAGTGCAACTGTTGCCTTTTCGCCGTTCCAGCGTGAAGCAATAACGCAGTTGCCTTCCTCGATGTCACGCGGACCTATCTCAACACGGAGCGGAACGCCCTTCATCTCATACTCTGCGAACTTCCAGCCGGGTGAGTTCTCGCTGTCGTCGAGCTTTACGCGCAGACCGAACCTTGCAAGTCTGTCCTTCAGCTCTCCTGCCTTTTCGAGAACGCCCTCCTTGTGCTGGGCAACAGGAATGATAACTACCTGTATCGGTGCAACAGCAGGCGGCAGAACAAGTCCGTTATCATCGCCGTGAGTCATTATCACACCACCGATGAGACGTGTGGACACGCCCCAGCTTGTCTGGTGGGGATTTACGCGCTTGTTGTCCTTGTCGGTGTACTCTATTTCAAAAGCCTTTGCAAAGCCGTCACCGAAGTAGTGGGACGTACCTGCCTGAAGTGCCTTACCATCATGCATAAGAGCCTCGATAGCATATGTGGAAACCGCACCTGCAAACTTGTCGCTCTCGGTCTTTTTGCCCTTTATTACGGGCATTGCAAGAGCTTCCTCGCAGAACTGCGCATAAAGATTGAGCATACGTTCTGTCTCAGCAACAGCCTCCTCAGCAGTTGCATGAATGGTATGTCCTTCCTGCCACAGGAACTCTCTCGAACGAAGGAAGGGACGTGTGGTCTTCTCCCAGCGTACAACGCTTACCCACTGGTTGTAGAGCTTGGGAAGATCACGGTAGGAATGAACGATATTGGCGTAGTGCTCGCAGAAAAGTGTCTCTGATGTAGGACGGACGCAAAGCCTGTCCTCAAGCTTTTCGTTTCCGCCGTGAGTTACCCATGCAACCTCGGGAGCAAAGCCCTCAACGTGGTCCTTTTCCTTCTGGAGAAGGCTTTCGGGTATGAACATGGGCATACAAACATTCTCGTGTCCTGTTGCCTTGAACATACCGTCAAGGATATGCTGGATATTCTCCCAGATAGCCGTAAGGTCTGATAACGAGACAGCCCTTTACGCTGGTGTACTCAACAAGCTCTGCTTTCTTGCAGATGTCGGTGTACCACTGTGCGAAATCCTCATCCATTGAGGTTATCGCGGTAACAAGTTTTTTATCCTTTGCCATAGAAATGTCCTCTTTTCTCTCTCAGAGTCCGACTCGTCAGACTCTCATATTACACAGATACAGTTATTATATCACATATCTGCTGATAATGCAATAGCTGAGGAAACACACTTTTCATATTTTTATCCGCTGACAGAAAGACAGCCAAAGAGAAATATCTTTGGCTGTCGGTAATGTTATGCTATCGTTTCAGATATTCAACAAGAGGTTTGTCGCCGCCTGTTGAAAGATACGAATAGTACGCAAGTACAATGGACGCATCCTTGGCATCGATCGCACCGTCCGAATTCACATCGGCAGCAAGGAGCTGCTCTTCTTCAAGATCGGGCTCTCCGCCTGTGGAGAACACCGCATACAACTTGAGTATTTCAGTCGCATCCCTTGAATCAACCGACTTATCGCGGTTCACGTCGCCGAGATCAAATCTGACAGGCTCTGTGGTAGTGGATGTAGTCTCTGTAGTTGTTGAGGTGGAAGCGGTAGTTGTGGTTGTGGTGGTTGTCTCGGTCTTTTCGTTGATGTACACCTTTATCTTCTCGCTTGCCGACAGCCATCTCTGTGCTTCCTGATCGTACTGTCCGTAGTTGACATACAGACTGCACTCACCTGCCTTTGCTCCGTCATATCCGCTGACGTTGAACAAATCGGGGCGTTGCTTGACATCGTAGGGGACTCCGTTGTTCTCAGCATTTTCTTCACCATAGCAGTCGGTTTTCCATATCAGTACCTTGAAGCCTGAGAGGTCAAGCTGTTCTCCATACTCAAAGACAGTCCTGGTCGGATAACTGATTATCTGCATACGCACGCTGTATTCACACGTTGTAGTCGTAGTAGTTGTTTCCGTGGTAGTAGTACTTGTTGTGTCAGGTACGGTCTTTTTCGTTGTCAGCTCTGTGGTAGTGGTGGTTGTTGTAGTTGTAGTGGTGGTGGTTGCGGGCTCGCGTACATATATTGCAAAGTTTGCACTGTCGGTCAGTATCTGTCCTGCCGAATTCTGACGCTTATACGTTATTGTGATGATGTGCTCGCCTGGCTGGCTGCTGTCAAATCCTGAAATATCGAAGCTGTCGGGATATTCGGAAATCTCGTATGCATTTCCGTAGTTGTCGGCGGCCTCATCGCCGTTTCCGTCAACGTGCCATGTCTTTACCGCAAGCTCCTCAAGGTCGATCGGCTCATTCAGCTCATAGACCGTCTTGGTCGGATAGCTGACTATCTTCACGCGCACGCTCTTATCGGGAGCAAGTGTTGTTGTGGTAGTGGTCGTTTCCTCTGAAGTACGTGTAGTCACCTCGATTATTGATAATCCCACATCCGTGCTCTGAAGGCTGTTTGCCTCACGGACACGAAGATATGCCCTTCCTGCTCCGGAAGCAGTGATGTAGATAATGCCGCGGCTTTCGTTGTATCTGTATGTGATATTTGACGAAACCTCGCTCACCTCAACTCCCGAACAGGTGTAGCTCTCGGAATTATATACGCGTATCGCTCTCTGCTCGCCGACTTTCATCGGTGAATTATCATACTCAAGTATGGTGTATCCGCTCGGTCCCTGAACAGTGGTAGTCGCCTCGGTAACGGGTTCAGTTGTTGTGGCGGCGGTAGTCGTTGTAGTTGTGGTTGTGGTTGTGGTTGTGGTCGTAGTCGAAGTTGTGGTTTTGGTTGTAGTCGAAGTGGTTGTGGTAGTGGTAGTGGTAGGAGTAGCGGTTGTAGTCGAGCCGCCGCTTGATGATATCGGTATAAAGCTCAGTCCGAACTGCTTTGCGTACATCTCAGGTGAGTAGATGCCGTACTGGTGATCCTCGATCGTATAGACACCTGCGGCATATCCGCGGATGGCAGTCTGGATCGTATGGCTCTTGGTACCTGTCCCGTATTCATATATCTTGCAGGAAGGATTGAGTATCGTCACCTGCTTGAGTGCGCCGCAGCCTTCAAAGGCTGATGAACCAATGAATGATACTGACTTAGGCAGTTCAACCTTCCTTAAAGACGTACACCCCACAAACGCTGCCGTATCTACACTTTCAAGACCTTCCTTAATGCTTACCCACTGGAGTTTTTCCATGTACTGAAGCGCGCTTTCATTAAGTGCTTTTACACTTGAAGGGATATATACGAACGAAACATTTGGCATATCTGTGCTGTATGATGAATATCCGCTCAGTCCGTATTTCCCTACCTTTGTAATACCCTCCTCGATGATTATTCCCTTTATTTGATCACGGTATTTTGATACCCAGCTGTTCTTCGTCGTAGGAGTGTGATTGGGCAGGGCGGCCGTTCCTGAAAATGTCAGTATTCCGAATTTGTCTATCGCCCAGCTTGTTGATAATCCAATCCTTTCTGTGTAGATCGGCGTATTATCGTATTTGCCGAGTGACTCAAACTTGTAACCGCGCTCAGCCGCCATAAGTGCAGCTGTGCTCTTTTCGTAGCCCTCTACCGTAATGCCTGACGGAAATGCGCTTGTATCATACAGGCAGGCAGGATTCAGTATCTGTACACTTGATACACCTTTCGCAGCAGTAATAATCGAACCGCTCAGGAATGTGATTCCTTCACCTGCAACTATTTTTGTTATGTTTCCATAATATCCTGACCACGGATAGGACGATCCGCTCTTCAGCTCGCCATCCCCGGTAAATACAAGCTTCCCGTCAGAATACTCCCAGCTGATGCCGTTATAGCTGCCTGTTTCAGCCGCACACGATACCATCGGCGAAGATAATGTCACTCCTCCGCCGTTCATCGGCACAAACACTGCCGACAGGCACATCACAGCCGCAGCGGCTGCCGCGGTGATCTTTCTTATATTCATTTCTTTTTCCTCCCCAAGTTTGCCGAAGCCCGTGTGCAAAGCGGACTTTCTGCCGCACCATGCGGCTTTCGGCTTTTCATGACATACTCATTTACCATAATGAGCATACATTTATTATAACACCTAAATATGAACAAAGCAACGTTCAGAGCAGAAAAAATCCGCTCTTATTTATGGTGATTATGCACAAGTGAGGTGCTGCGCAGGCTCCGATAACCGTACTGTTTGCCCTGCCGCAAACATTTTCCGCGTTCTGTTCATATACTATACGAAGGCTGTATAAATCTGACGCAGAGTGGGATAATATAAACAGAGTTCCAAATCTTTTCACAGGAGATAAATACTATGTCAGTTAAAAGAGGAGAGATATATTACGCCGATCTGAGCCCCGTTGTCGGCTCTGAACAGGGTGGGATCAGACCTGTACTTATTGTCCAGAACGATGTCGGCAACCGCCACAGTCCTACGGTCATCGCGGCGGCTATCACGAGTCAGCGCGACAAGAACCGCCTGCCGACTCACATAGAAGTACAGGCTGACAAATGCGGACTTGCCAAAGACAGCATAGTCCTGCTCGAACAGATCCGTACCATAGATAAAAAAAGGCTCAAGGACAAAATGGGCGAGCTTGACCTCCGCTCAATGGACAAGGTCAATACCGCCCTTTCAATAAGCTTCGGGCTTGAACTATAATGCAGCAAAACACACTTGCAGTGATTGACAAATCGCTGCAGGTGTGTTATTATTATATCATTCTTTTGAGCAGACAACATTTAAGGAAGTTCTTTTAACTTGTATCCGCTCAGTGTGTCAAAGAGCAGCCTTTGAAATGTTTTCAGCTCAAATTACAGAAAGGATGAAAAAAATGGAAAACCTCAATCAACCCACCACTGGTCAGACAAACGTTCAGCCACAGTATTCTCCGCCTCCGCCGCAGGCGCTCTCCCGTGGGACAGGGAAGCCCAGAACTCTCAGAGGCAGGCTCGAATACATGGGGTGCGGCCTGCTGATATATATGTTTATCGTGTTAGGCATCCAAATGACTGACATGATATTCCACATCGTGTACTTCTTTGTTCTATCGTATTCAGGCAAAGCAGATTATGATGAGCTTTTTGCCGAATACCAGGTAACGGTTTACGAGAACGCAGTTCCCATGATAGTGGGAGTTATCATCGGCATCGCTGCAATGATACTGTATTTCATCAAGGCTATGCCTGTTAAGCAGGTTTTTGAGCGGCACAAGAAAATGACGTTCCCGAAGCTGATTATGCTGATAAGTGTATTGATGGGATGTCAGCTCATATTTCTGTTCCTGGATGAAGGCGTTGAAAAGCTGCTCAATCTGGTCGGTCTGTCACTTCAGACAGCAATAGAGTCCTCGCAGGCGGGAAGCAAGACTGTTTCAATGTTCCTGTACGCAGGATTTATCGGACCTATCGCAGAAGAAATAATATACCGCGGTTTCGTTATGCACACCTTTGAAAAGGCTGACTGCGGAAAGGTCTGCTCGATACTTGTATCCGCTCTGCTTTTCGGCGTAATGCACGCAAATCCCACACAGTCGGTCTTTGCACTGTACGTCGGACTGGTATTCGCTTACACTGCGATGGAATACGGCATTATCTGGTCCATTGCCCTTCACATCATCAACAACTTCCTGTTCGGCGATGTATTGACATTTATTATAAACAAGCTGCCTGAAACCGCAGGAAACATACTGGGCTACACTGTATTCATCATCACCTTCATTGCAGGACTCATCGTACTCATCGCAAAGAGAAAGTTCATAATCTCATTTATCCGTGAGAACAGGACTCCCGAAAAGACATACGGCACGATATTCACCTGCATATCCATTCTTATATTTATCTTCTTCAATCTGGTAATGGCTGTTCTTCAGGTCAGACCATTGAAGTAACATTACGCGCATAATCGCCTCCGTTCGGGAAACAATATCCCCGAACGGAGGTATTTTTATGGCTGAATATCTTTCAAGAGGAGTGTTCAGGCTCGGCACTCCCGTGCGTATCGAGAGCCACGCCGCTGTTGTCGGAGACATGGAGGGACGCGGTCCCCTCGGAAAGTGCTTCGACGAGATAATCAACGACAGCCACTTCGGGTGCAGTACATGGGAACAGGCGGAAAGCCGCTTCCAGCGCGAAGCCGTCAGCCTTGCCGTGAAAAAGGCGGGGCTCGTCAAAGAGGACATTGATTCCGTCTGCTCGGGCGACCTTATCAACCAGTGTACAGGCTCCTCATACGGGCTTCGTGAGCTGGAGATACCCTTTCTCGGCATTTACGGTGCCTGCTCGACAATGGCGGAGGGTATGCTCATATCCTCTGTGCTCGTGGAGAGCGGTGTTTCGCACCGTGCCGCCGCTGTGACCTCGTCTCATTTTTCCACGGCTGAACGCCAGTTCCGTGCGCCGCTCTCATACGGCGGTCAGAGGACTCCGACCTCGCAGTGGACCTGTACCGCTTCAGGAGCGGTGATACTCTCACGCGACAAGGGCAGCGCGGCTGTCGTGGGAGGCTGTATCGGGCGGATAGCAGATATGGGCATAAGCGACATCACCAATATGGGAAGCGCAATGGCTCCTGCCGCCGCTGCAACGATAATGCGCTATCTTAATGCCACAGGCACCGCTCCCGAGGACTATGACTACATCGTCACGGGCGACCTCGGAACTGTCGGGAGCAGACTCGTCAGGGAGTTTATGCAGAAGCAGGGCATCGACATCACCAAGCAGCACCGCGACTGCGGTGAGCTTATCTTCAGCAGCACGCAGGACACCCACTGCGGCGGCTCGGGCTGCGGATGCAGCGCAAGTGTGCTTTGCGGACTGTTCCTTCCGATGCTTGAGGAGGGCAGGATAAACAATATGCTGTTTGCCGCAACAGGCGCACTTATGTCAACGATGTCCGTGCAGCAGGGCGAAAGCATACCTGCTGTATCACATCTCGTACACCTTCGCAGAATAAAGGAGTAACCATGAACGAAATAATCAGGGCATTTCTTGTCGGCGGCGCGATATGCGCTGTCGGACAGCTTCTCATTGATTTCACCAAGCTCACGCCTGCACGCATCCTCACAGGCTATGTTGTGGCAGGAGTAGCCCTGTCGGCACTCGGGCTTTACGGGCCGCTTGCCGACTTCGCAGGCGCAGGAGCGTCCGTTCCGCTGACAGGCTTCGGTCACGCGCTCGTTGAGGGCATGAAAAAAGCCGTCGGTTCTGACGGCTTTCAGGGAGTGTTCACAGGTGCGCTGACTGCCGCATCAGGCGGCATTGCCGCAGCATTGCTCGCAGGTCTTTCAGCATCGCTCATATTCCGCCAGCGCGGCAGAGTATGAAAAAACAGCCGCCGGGGAAGCTTCCTCAGCGGCTGTTCTGATATTACTTTCCTGTGAGCCTCTTGATGATATAACGTCCGCTGAGCTTGCAGCTCTTGCCGATGTTATATACGTGCTCCTCAAAGGTTTTCTGTATCGACTCGGCATATTCGCCGCGTCTTGCAAGCATATCTGCTATTGCATCGTTTGTCTTTTCAAGCTCGTCAGGCTTGACCACAGCACCTATCTCCGTTCTGAGCTTTGCATTCATAGGCTCCGTTCCGAGCTTGTCGTACTCGTTGTTCATGACCTTCATCGGAGTGTCTATGAACAGTACGGGCCGCTTCGTAACGAATGCGAACTCCCAGCATATATCGCTCCAGTCGGTGATGAGGACATCAGCCTCCATAACAGGATTGTTCGACGAGAAATCTGTCTGTACGGTGATGTTGGCATTTCCGCTGAACTTCTCCTTCAGCAGCTCGAACTTCTCGGGCTCGTGACGCACCTGCTGAGGATGCGGACGGAGGATTATCTCGTAGTTCGTCTTGCCGAGCTCTGCAAGGAGGTCGTCTATGCACAGGTCTATGATATTGTCAGCCTGCCATGACGGAGCTATCAGTATCTTCGGTACTTCATTCGGAGTATGCTCTGTGCTGTTGTAGGTCTCGAGCATATCGTCTATGAGCGGATAGCCTGTCTCAACGAGACGCTTCTTCGGAGTCTTGTACACGTCCTCAGAGGCGCGTATCTCATTGAACTGGTCGATTCCGGGAACAAGTATCGTATCGAACCAGTCGAGCGCACCCTTTCTGTAAAGGATTATGCTTCCGATTCCGTGGCTTGCGAATACGTACTCAACATCCTTCTTGACGCGCGAACGCTTGATGTGGTATTTTTCAAGGTCGGGCATAGTCATTACGACCATGTCGCACTCAAGCTTCATGAACAGAGGCACGAGCCTTCTGTCAGAGCCGATATAGTAGGAGTGTATCTGCGGACGGGGATCGCTGAATATCTTATCCTCCGGATCGCTCGTTACATAGTGTATGTCGATATCGGAGTTCTCGCAGATATAATCTATCGTGCCCTTGAAGTATTTGTAGAAGCCGTTTGATTCGGAGTAGAACATGAGCTTCATGTCCTTTGCCTCAAAAAACTTCTTGTAGTCTTCCTTTTCGCGTGCGTTGTACTTCTTGTGGATCTTTTCCTTCTCTATGCGCTGTTCGTTCATCTTCTTGAGGTACTCATAGTCGATGTACTTCTTCGGCGGCATACAGATGTTGTACAGGTACATGAACGGGATAGCGAACAGGTTGCCGAATATCCAGTACAGACCAACGCCGGCAGGCACAAGGAATGCAAAATAGGTCGAGAACGCTATCATAAACAGCGTTGTGAGTATCTTGTTGAGGCTGCCCTGTGATACCTGAAGCACGTTTATGCGGTTCTGTATCACGCACATCAGCCATGCGCTCAGTCCTGAGATCAGCGGTATCAGAAGCAGGATGTAGTCGTGCTTGAGCGAGGGAGTCTTGCTCAGGTCGATGCCGAGGAACATCATATTGAGTTCCTTTACCTCCTCGGCTGGTGCAAGGAGCATGTCGGGCAGAGCGTGTCCTTCGGGGATAAGAGCCGACTTGATAAGGCTTACGATCTCAAGCTGGTAGGAATTCTCCGCAAGCTTCGATGAAGCTGCAAATTCCGACAGCCAGTCCTTGAACTGTCCTATCACTCCTGCGTCAAACTGGAGTATGAACGTCAGCGGATGATACATTACATATACGAGCCCGAGTACGAGCGGTATCTGTATCAGCAGCGGAACAGAGCTCAGCAGCGGATGGTAGTGGTACCGCTTGTAGAGCTTGAGCTGCTCCTCGCCGAGCTTGTCCTTGTCGTCAATATATTTTATCTTGAGAGCATTCTCCTCGGGCATGAGGCGGACCATGTTTATCGAGTTCTTCTGTGTCACCATATTCAGCGGGAACAGCAGCACCTTCGTCAGAAGTGTGAAGATGATGATGCTGAGTCCGTAGTTGCCGACTATGTTGAATATGAAGGTCATAGCCTTGCCGAGGATCTCACCTAAAAAGCTTATTACGATCATCAGTGCGCTCCCGTATTATTCGTCGTCCTCGTCATCGTCATCGAGAAGGTCGTCTGCTGTGATAACGTCCTTGCCGTCATCCGCGCCCTTCATCTCTGCTGCGGGAGTATCGTCGCCGGGCTTTTTCTTCTTGAGAGCATTCTTCATCTTTCTCCAGTAGATACCGAGAACTGTTCCGACTGTGATAACAACACCTGCAACTATCTGAATGATAAGCGTTGTTGAGCTCGGATCGAGGTATGCAAGCTTTGATGCCGCATAAACTGCGGAAAGAGCAATAATATTTTCCATGGTTTCTCCTTCTTGTCTTTTATGTATTCCGTCAAAAACTGACAAACTTTATTATACCACTTCTACATAATTATGTCAATCTGAAATTTACCCGAAATATGCACTCTGCCGCTCCCGATTCTGTGGATTCCGCGCATCATCCGCAGATGCCGCCGTGAAGCCCGCTGAGTCAGCCTGCTTTTTCTCATGCTTGCATTATTTGCAAAAGTATGGTAGAATATTCGTATCTTGCATAACGGAAAGGATGAATATGGAAAAAAACGATATATGGAAAATTGTCCTTGTGCTTGCGATGATGGTGTTCTCCGCACTGTTTTCGGGCACGGAGACAGCCTATTCAAGCGTGAACAAGCTGAGGCTCAAAAACTATGAGTCGCAGGGAAATAAAAAAGCCGCAAAGGCTCTGAAGCTCGCCAACCGCTTTGACGAGGTGCTGACCGCTGTTCTCATCGGCAACAACATCGTCAACATCGCCTCCTCGTCAGTGAGCACGCTTCTCTTTGTCAGCATCTTCGGAAGCAAGGGCGCAGGCATATCCACTGCGGTCATTACCGTGCTGGTGCTGGTATTCTGCGAGGTGCTGCCGAAATCCTACGCCAAGAAGAACGCTGAGAAGATCGCTCTCGCGCTTGCTTCGCCGCTGTGGGTGCTGGTCATGATACTGAAGCCGTGCGTATGGGTACTGAACAGGCTTTCGTCGCTGTTCTCCAAGGGCAGTGAGGCTCCGACCGTCACCGAGGACGAGCTGAAATACATGATCGACGAGATCGAGGAGGAAGGTGTCATCGAGGAACAGGAGAGCGAGCTTGTAAAGAGCGCACTCGAATTTGACGAGACATCGGTCGAGGAAATACTTATCCCGCGTGTGAAAATGATAGGCGTGGATGTGAACTCCTCCATTGACGAGATAAAAGAGACCTTCACACGCGAAATGTATTCGCGTCTGCCTGTTTATGAAAAAAGCCTTGACGACATTATCGGCATCATCACAAACAAGGCGTTCTTCAAAATGCTCATCGAAGGCGGAAATGATATACGGAGCATCATTCAGGAGGTGCCCCATATCGCCGATACAAAGCTTATCAGCGATGCAATGCGCTCAATGCAGCGTTCAAAGGTGCATCTTGCCATAGTCACCGACCAGTACGGCGGCACAAAGGGCATGATAACCCTTGAGGACATCATTGAGGAGCTTGTCGGCGAGATATACGATGAGGACGACGAGATAGTCACCAGCATCATAAGGCTTGACGAAGGAACATACGAGTGTTCAGGCGATGTAACCATTGATGAGCTGCTCGAAACGCTCGGACTTGACGAGGATATGATAACCACCGGATACTCAACTGTCGGCGGCTGGATGCCGGAGATTCTCGAACACATCCCCGAGGCAGGCGAAAGCACCGAAAGCGGCATTTTCAGGCTCACGGCGGCAGAGGTCAGTGAGCAGAACGTCGAAAAGGTCGTTATCGGCATTCTGCCGACTGACGGCAAATGATACGTAATACGCAAAAAGGGGACGCAAGTCCCCTTTTTTTATTTCTCCGTATCGGATGCCTTTTTCAGTTTCAGCCACAGCACGGCTATGCCTGCCGCAAGTACCGCTGTCGTGAATACGCTGCCCTCTATGCCGAACTCTCCGCCCGTCAGGAGCTTTGCCGAAATATTCGGTGTTGTGCGGAACACGGACTCCGTAGTGTCCGAGCCGCTGACGCTTATTCCGTAGAAGCTGCCGTGCATGAAATTCCACACGGAATGTATCGCACACGCTCCCCATATATCGTCATACAGTATCATATAAAGCGAAGCAAACACGCCGAACATCGCTATATTTACAAAAGCAAGAACTCCGAAGCCGGGATTGAGGATATGTGCAAGACTGAATGCGACTGCGCTCACACCTATTGCAACAAACGGGTGATGCCGTCCTCCGAGCGTGTTCATCAGGAAGCCGCGGAATATGAATTCCTCGCTCATTCCCTGTATCCCGAAGCCGAGCAGTATCAGCAGTATCGTCACATAATCCGCGCCCTTGCAGAACGAGATGTTGTTCACGCGGAAAAGCACTGTGACAAGCGCCACTGAGGACAGAAGAAGTCCCACAAGTATGCCGCGGAGATAGTGCCTGCCTGCCTTACGCTTTACAACGCCCATCGAGCGTATCGGTCTTGCCTCGAAAAAGCGGCAGTATATCACGGAGATTATTGTTCCGAACACTGTGGAGAACAGCATTGCAAGGTAAATGCTGCTGTCTGCTGTCACTGATGAGGAGATGTCCCGTATCGCGCTGAACGTTATCGGAGCTCCCGAATTCCTGAACTCTGTCACCTGTGCGGTTATTTCGTCCTTGGTCATTATCCACGGTATCACCGATTCGGCAGCAAGTATCAGTGCCATTACTATCAGGAACGAGAATATATTCACTATCAGACTTTCGGAAACAGACGACTTTTCCGATTCTCTGAACATTTTCGGCTTCATTTTGATCATATTATGCCTCCCTGTACGTTTGTATTTCAATTCTACTCTATATGCCTGCGTTTGTCAAGTGCTTGACTTAAACGCCTCAAAGTGGTAAAATTATGGTGTTGCCCTTAACGGAAAAATGGGGGGCTCCCCTCCGCGAGACATCAGAAATGAGGGTTTATTATGGCTGACAGATTATATATGATAGTCCCCTGCTATAACGAGGAGGAGGTACTTCCCGAGACTGCAAAACGGCTCAGGGAGAAGTACAGCTCGCTCATGGAAAAGGGGCTCATCTCCGCAGACAGCAAAGTCGTCTTTGTCAATGACGGCTCCAAAGACGGTACATGGCGGATCATTCAGGAGCTTCACGGCTCTGATACGATGTTCTCCGGCATCGACCTCGCACACAACAGCGGTCATCAGAACGCTGTGCTTGCAGGTCTTATGACCGTCAGGGACATCTGTGACGTGTCCATAACAATGGATGCCGACCTACAGGACGACATAAATGCGATAGACGAAATGCTCGAAAGATACTATGAGGGCAATCAGGTCGTGTACGGCGTTCGTAGCGCACGAAAGACCGACACCTTCTTCAAACGCTTCACCGCCGAAAGCTTCTACAAGTTCATGAAGCTGATGGGTGCGGACGTGGTGTACAATCATGCCGATTTCCGCCTGATGAGCGCGCGTGTGCTCCGTGAGCTCGCAGGATACAGGGAAGTCAACCTCTTCCTGCGCGGACTTGTTCCGCTCATTGGCTTTCAGAGCTGCACCGTCAGCTACGAAAGACATGAACGCTTTGCAGGCGAGAGCAAGTATCCGCTGAAGAAAATGCTTTCCTTTGCGGTAAACGGCATCACCTCATTCAGCACAAAGCCGCTCAAGCTCATAACAGCTATCGGCTTCATCATGTCTGCTATCAGTGCCGCAGCGATAATATGGGCTTTTGTTGTAAAGCTGCTCGGTCATTCCGAGCTCGGCTGGTCAAGTACAATGTGCTCTATATGGTTCATCGGCGGCATACAGATACTCGCTCTCGGCATCATCGGCGAATACATCGGCAAGATATACGCCGAGGTAAAGCAGCGTCCGCGTTTTATTGTTGCCGAATTCATCAACGACACCGGAGGTAATGACAATGCTGAAAAAGATACTGAGCAGTGAGAGCTGTGCCGCGTGCAGGCTGTGCTGCGTGTTCGACAGGTATGACGTCTGGGAAACTCCCGTGTTCACGGAGCAGATATGCGATAAAATCAGGGCCGCCAGACCTGATACAGAGTTCATCAGCAAGGACGGCGGCTTTATCTTCAGGATCAGGGAGCTCGACGAAAACGAGCTGTTCACCTGTCCTGCGCTGACCGAAAACGGCTGTATGCTCGGCGACGACAAGCCGTTCGATTGCAGGATATGGCCGTACAGAATAATGGAGATCGGCGGCAGACGCGCAATTACCATTGCCTCGATATGCACGGAAATGTTCAGCCGCCCCCTGTCAGAGCTTGTGAACTTCCTGCGCGGCGGACTCGCAGATGAGATATTTGCCTACGCCGACAATCACCCTGCCATAATCAAGCCCTACTGTGACGGCTACCCGATACTCCTCTTTGAAAAGCATGAATGAGCAGACCGCTCAGAATTCTTCAGATTCTGAGCGGTCTTTTCTGTTTTCGGGATAAAGCACAACAAAGGCAGTCAGAGCAAGCGGTATCATTGCCACCAGTCCGATGCTTCTCAGACCGAGAACAACGCCCTTCGTCCTGCCGAGGCGATCTTTCAGATCGGGAAAAAGTGTAAATTTAATGAAAATATCAGTCGCACTATTGATTTTTTTGGTAAAACGTGCTATAATGTATATACAATATTTATGAAAGAAGGTATTCCGCTATGGATATCAAAGCAAAAATCGAAGAAATCATTGACAAAGTCAAGAACGACAAGGACTTCGCTGAAAATTTCAAGAAGGATCCCGTAAAGGCTGTTGAAGGTGTTGTCGGCGTTGACCTCCCCGATGACGAGATCAACAAGATCGTTGACGGCGTTAAGGCAAAGAATACTGCCGACGGTATCGGCGGTAAGATAAACAGCATCATCGACAAGATCAAAGGCTGAGAATAATTTCCTCTGACAATTTGCAGGCTGTCGGCTGTAAACCCCGGTTTATGGCACGGCAGCCTGCTTTTTTGTTATTTGCTTATATAAAAAACGGTTGCCTTTTTACTTTGCGTATCTGTCACGCTGTTCGACTGCAAGGCGGTCGCAGCGTTCGTTTTCAGGATGACCTGCATGGCCCTTAACCCAGTTGAACGTGACTTCGTGCTTCTCCAGCAAAGGCAGCAGACGCTCCCACAGGTCAACATTCAGCGCAGGCTTTTTGTCCGCTTTTATCCAGCCTCTTTTCTTCCAGCCGAATACCCAGCCCTTCGTTACGCTGTCCACAACGTATCTGCTGTCTGTCGTGAGCAGTACCCTGCACGGCTCTTTAAGCGCGGACAGCCCCTCTATCACTCCGAGCAGCTCCATTCGGTTGTTCGTGGTCATTGCCTCACCGCCCGAAAGCTCCTTCTCTTTGCCTGCGTACCGCAGGATAACGCCGTAGCCGCCCGGCCCCGGATTGCCGCTGCACGCGCCGTCAGAAAACATCTCTATCGTCTTTATTTTCTTCGCCTCCCATTTTTCGGTTATGCTTAGTATAGCAGATATTACAGAAAAATGCAACAGCCGCAGAAATGCTCCCATCCGTCTGTCAGGAGCCTGTCTCCGTGATAGAGCAGTTCGGGTAGTAGTGAGCGATTATCTCGCGCCATGTACTGCCAGCGGACGCCATTGCGTTCGCGCCGTACTGGCTCATGCCCACACCGTGCCCGAAGCCGCGTGTCGTTATCACTGCCTGACCGTCATCATACCTGACATCAAAATCCGCAGAACGCAGTCCGAGAGCCTCACGTACCTCCGCTCCCGTGGCTGTGCGGTCGCCGACACGGGCGGTCAGCACTGTGCCCGAATCCGATATTTCAGCAGCGGCAAGCCATTTCTCCATATCATCGCCAAGCTCTACTCCGTCAAATGTGGCTTCGAGCCTGTCACGGAGCTCGTCCCTGCCGATGCGTACCTGCTCCTCATATTTCGGGGCTTTTGTATCCTGAGAGCTGTCCACGGGAACAAGGTAGTCAACGGCGGCTCCCCATGCGTTCTCGGCACTTTCGGTCATTCCCGACGACATCGAATGAAAAGCCGCGATTATCGGCTCGTCCTCATAGGTTATCACGCAGGAAAGCACCTCGTCCGCCGCCGAGCTTATCCTGCCGTAGTATTCATCATAGTTTTCGCCGAAATACTCCCGTATCTTCTCCTCCGTGAAGTAGCCCTGATATTTTGACGTGTCGTTCGAGAAGTCCGCACCGCACAGCTCCCCGCGCGGCTCGCGGGCGGCAAGGATACGCTGACGCTCCGCATAGGTGTGAGCCGCGACCGCCTGCGCTTTCAGGGCTTCCGTTTCAAAATTTGCAGGCATTTCCGCACATACCGCGCCTATCACGTACTCCCTGACAGGCACGATAAGCACCTTTCCCGTGGCTGTATCAAGCACCTTGTACGGCTCGGCGGAAAGGGCTGTTTCGTCTGCAATACCTGCTTCGGGGATATACGCAGCATCGCCGTCCCCCTCCCCGCCAGAGGCACGTCCGCCGAAACAGACAGGCAGGGCAGGTACGGCTGTTATCACAAGGCTCAGCAAAATTGCACAGAACAGCTTATTTTTCATTGTTTTTTCTCCTCGTATCATGTTGTTGTGAAAAATTATCACCCTAAGTGGCTGACAGGCAAGAAATTATTTGACATCACAGTCCGATTGGTGTATAATTAATAATGAATATATTTAGGAGAGTGATTCTTATGCCGTCATTCCTTTCAGGTGCCAATATTACAGGTTTATGCAAAGAATTAAAGGAACATTCCGTTATTGATCCAAGCCTTTACGAAAAGTACCCCGTCAAGCGCGGTCTGCGCAACAGCGACGGTACCGGCGTTGTTGCAGGTATTACCAAGATATGCAACGTCCACGGCTATCTCATAAATGAGGGAGAGGTCGAGCCTATCCCCGGACAGCTCATATACCGCGGCTATAACATCAACGATATTATCGCAAATGTCGAGGCGGAGGACCGCTTCGGCTATGAGGAAACTACCTTTCTCCTTCTGTTCGGTCATCTTCCGAACCCCAAGGAGCTCCAGAATTTCACTACATATCTGTCACTCAAGCGCGACCTGCCTACGGGCTTCGTGGAGGATATGATTCTCAAGGCTCCTTCCAAGAACATCATGAACAAGCTCGCACGCTCGGTGCTGGCTCTGTACTCCTATGATGACGAGTGCGAGAACAAGGGTATAGAGAACGAAATGAGAACGGCTGTCAGCCTCATCTCGAAGCTCCCTGTCATCATGGCTAACGCCTATCAGGTAAAACGCCGTGTCTTCGACAACGCAAGCATGATAATGCACCCCATAAACTATGAGGAAAATACCGCTCAGTGCATACTCTCGCTGCTCCGCCCCGACAGGCAGTACTCCAAGGAGGAGGCACAGATGCTCGACACCCTGCTGATGCTCCAGGCTGAACACGGCGGCGGCAACAACTCGACATTCACCTGCCGTGTCCTCACCTCATCGGGTACAGATCCGTATTCGGCTTACTCCTCGGCTATCTGTGCGCTCAAGGGACCGCGTCACGGAGGCGCGAACCTTCAGGTCATCCACATGCTCGATGACTTCAAAGCCAACATAAAGCACTGGGACAACGAGGGCGAGGTCGCTGACTATATGCGCCGCACTATCCGTAAGGAGACAAATGACGGCTCAGGTCTCATCTACGGCATGGGTCACGCTGTTTATACCATTTCCGACCCGCGTGCCGTTATCCTGAAAAAGAAAGCCTTCGAGCTCGCAAAGGGCAGGGATATAGAAGCTGAATTCAAGCTGCTTGAAACCATCGAACGCCTTACTCCCGAGGTATTCCTCACAGAAAAAGGCTCTACCAAGACCATGTGCGCAAATGTCGATATGTACTCAGGTCTTGTATACCGTATGCTCGGCATCCCCGACGAGCTATTCACTCCGCTGTTTGCAGTTGCAAGAATGGCAGGCTGGGCGGCTCACCGCATGGAGGAGATGCTCACAGGCAACAGGATAATCCGTCCCGCATACAAGACTGTCGCTAAGGAGCGCGAGTACGTCCGCCTCGAAGAACGCGAATAAAAGTGAATACTCTGCGTTTCATTTCAGGTGCCGCAGCAGCTTCCTGCGCGGTGCTCCTGACAGGCTGCACCTTCGGTACGAGCATAGACAATCTGCTCGCTCCGCCGAAGCAGGGCATTGAGCAGGAACAGATATACAGTGCCCTCACCGAAGCAACAGGCTCGGGAATACGGCTGAAATATCCGCGCTCAGGCAAGTACCTCTCCGCATTCATAATCGAGGACATCGACGGCGACAGCAACGATGAAGCTGTGGTGTTCTACGAGAGAAACGGTCTCGGTATCGATGAACGCACGCTCCGCATCAACGTTCTCGATCAGGACGGCGGCAAGTGGCGTTCGGTATGTGATACCGCAGCGGCAGGCTCGGAAATAGAAAAGGTAATGATCTCCCGTCTCGGAAGCAACGACCGCGTGAACCTCATCGTCGGAAGCAGCCTTATCAACCGCTCCGAAAAGGATGTCACCATATACAACTACGACAGCGAAACAGAGAGCATCGTTCCCACGTTCCGCAAGTCGTACTCGTTCATCGACATCACCGACCTCGACGGCGACAATACAAGCGATTTCCTCGTTCTGTCAGGCGCAGTCAACGGTGCAAAGGCTGCCGCAGAAGTCTACAAGCTCGACGAGAGCGGCAAGTATCACCAGTACCTGTGCGAACTGAGCAGCTCATTCACCGAATACGACAGCCTCAGCTACGGCAGGCTGCCTGACGGCAGAACAGGTCTGTACATTGACGCTGCATCAGGTACGGGCTCGATCCAGACCGATGTCATAGCCATGGACGATTCGGGACTGAAAAAAGTGTTCGATGCTTCGGAAATATCATATTCGACAATACGTCCCTCGGGATGCAGCTCGCGTGATATTGACGGTGACGGGGAGCTTGAGATACCTGTACAGTTCATAGCATCAGGGTACGAGGACGTTCCCGAAGTGGAACAGCTCAGGCTCACTGAATGGATGAGAATAAGCAATGACGGAAGCCTTGAACGGAAATTCCTGTCATATTACAGTATCGGCGAAGGATATGTCTTCGTTTTCCCTGCCAAGTGGCACGACGGTGTTACTGTCAAGCGCGATGCGATCAATGATGAAATAGTGTTCTGTGCATATTCCGACGGAAATGTGGGCAGAGAGCTCCTTCGTATCTGCTGTGTCGGGGACACTGTCTCACGCGATGATATGATCTCCGCAGGATATATGCTGCTCCATACAAAGGGCGATTCCGCCTGCCTCGCTCTGATACCGCCAGCGGACGGCGAGGATGACGGTCTGTCCGTCACATCCGGAGATGTGGCTATCGGTTTCAGCTATATTGAATGATGTGGACAATTATCGTTTCTACCATACACCGGCTTTTCTTCAGGGTCACGGCAATACACATCTTCAGTTCACAGCATCACCTGATATTTTCAAGGCTATAGAGGACGAATACGCTCCGGGTGCCTCTTCTTCAATTAAGATGACTAACGAATATGCCATTCATATATCGTATAATGACGAGGGCTTCCGGATCGATACAGAAGCAACTGTTTATACTCCGGACGATTCACGAAGCTTCAATCATCCGCACTACACCGTACTCATTACCAGCAAAGACCACAAAAAAATTGAATTCTACAGCGTTGCTTAACAGGAAGTGATTTTTATGAAACGAATACTTATCTGCGAGGACGAGGACACAATACGCGAATTTGTCGTCATCAACCTCAAGCGTGCAGGCTATGACGTTGTTGACGTAAACAGCGGCGAGGCTGCGCTCAAGACCTTCGAGACCGAACACGGCAACTTCGACATCGTACTCCTCGACATCATGATGCCCGGTATCGACGGCTTTACCGTCTGCAAGAAGATACGCGAGAAAAGCTCGACTATCGGTATCATCATGCTCACCGCAAGAACTCAGGAGATCGACAAGGTAAGCGGTCTTATGATAGGCGCGGACGACTACATCACAAAGCCGTTCTCCCCTTCTGAGCTGACCGCCCGCGTGGATGCCATATACCGCCGTGTCTGCATGAGCTTCATCAAGAACGAAAAGCAGTCCGTCATTGAGTCGGGCCCGTTCGTGCTCAATCTGAAAAGCCGCACAGTCACAAAAGACGGCATCCCCATTGAGCTCACACAGGTAGAGTACCAGATACTCGAATACTTCATGAACAACAAGAACACCGCTCTTGACCGTGCAAGCATCCTCAACCACATCTGGGGCGAAAGCTACTACGGCGACGACAAGATAGTTGACGTTAATATCAGACGTATCCGCATGAAGATCGAGGAAGAGCCTTCCAGCCCGAAATATATCATCACGATATGGGGCTACGGCTACAAATGGAATGACGCACAGTAATGGCTAAAAAAAGTATCACCAGACGCTGGATATTCAACAATCTCGGCGTTATCGTGCTTGCCCTTCTCGTGATAGAAATGGTCGTTATCTATGCGATACAGAGCTATTTCTACAACTCGGCAAAGCAATACCTCATTTCAAAGCTCAATGCTGTTACAAGCGTGCTGAGCATCCACTCGCAGGACAGCTCCGCAAACTTCTCGGCGGAAATGAGAAATATGCTCGAGACCTTCAACGAAAAGGACAAGATAGAACTCATGGCGGTCAGCGCAAACGGCAGAGTCGTGCTCACATCGTCAGGCTTCTCGCCCGATGCTGATGCTGTTATGCCCGATTACGAGGACGCCATGGAAACAGGTGAAGGAAGCTACACGGGACGGCTTTCGGGAGGCGAAAAGATACTCGCGGTATCTGCTCCGATATCGTCCTTCAACAGTGAATACAGCGCGGTCAGAATGGTCACGTCCCTGACAGAGATCGACAACACGATACGCGGATATATACTTCTCGTAACTGCCGTATGTACCGTCATCATCCTTATCATCGTCATTACGGGACTGTACTTCGCAGGCTCTATCGTCAAGCCGATACGGCAGATAAGCGGCATTACCAGCAAGTTCGCAATGGGCGACTTCTCCGTGCGTATCGACAACGGAAGCGATGACGAGATAGGTGAGCTTTGTACCTCTATCAACCACATGGCTGACGAGCTTTCTTCCGCTGAGGCAATGAAAAACGAGTTCATCTCGTCTGTCTCGCATGAGCTGCGAACTCCCCTTACAGCCATCAAGGGCTGGGCGGAGACGCTCATGGTCGACGGCGGTGAAAATCCCGATACCATGAAAAAGGGCGTGGGCGTTATCGTTACCGAGACCGAACGTCTTTCACAGATGGTCGAGGAACTGCTCGACTTCTCGCGTATGCAGAACGGTCACTTCACCCTCAGGAAAGACAATATGGACATCCTTGCCGAGCTCGGCGATGCTGTCCTCATATACAGCGACAAGGCAAGACGTGAGCAGATAGGCATAATCTATGACGAGCCCGAAATGCTCCCCATTGTGTACGGCGACAAAAACCGCATACGTCAGGTGTTTATCAATATCATCGACAACGCCGTGAAATACTCCTCTCCGGGAGATACGGTCACGATCAAAGCCAGCGAAAAGGACGGCAGGATCACCGTGTCCGTTACTGATACGGGATGCGGAATAAAGGACTCTGACCTCGCAAAGGTCAAAACGAAATTCTACAAGGCAAACCATACACGCCGCGGCTCGGGTATCGGACTTGCGGTCGCAGACGAAATAATCACCATGCACGGCGGTACACTTGACATCACCAGTGAGGGCGAGGGCAAGGGCACTACGGTTACGATCTCTCTCCCCGCAAAGACAAACAATAACTGATAACAGGAGTGCGGAAGGCTTTTCCGCGGCAAATCATGAGTAAGAACAAAACACAGGAAAAATTCAAATCAAAAATAGGCGGTCAGGCTCTCGTTGAGGGCATAATGATGCTCGGACCGCAAAAGGGCGCAATGGCGTGCCGTCTGCCAGACGGTACGATCGACCTTGAGGTATGGGACGAAAACAACGGCAAGTCGGCTCCTTGGTACAGAAAGGTGCCGCTTGTGAGAGGCTGTTTCAATTTCGTGACCTCACTCGTCAAGGGCTACAAGTACACCATGAAGTCCGCCGAAAAGCAGATAACCGAAGAGGACGAGGAGAAGCCCGATTCAGCAGCGGAAAGCTCCGGCAAGGCTGATAAGGACAGCAAGGGTTCGGACGGCATAACAGATGTGATAATGACACTCGGTGCGGTCTTCGGCGTGGTGCTCGCAGTGGTACTGTTCGTGGCTCTTCCGAAGTTCCTTGTCGGTCTTATCCCCGACATCGAACAGCACAGCATCGTTCAGTCCGTTCTGGAAGGCATAGTGAAGATACTCATTTTCATAGGATATATGGTCGTCATCGGTCTGATGAAGGACATCAGGCGTCAGTATATGTACCACGGCGCAGAACACAAGACCATCGCCTGCCACGAAGCAGAGCTTCCGCTCACTGTCGAGAATATCCGCGGACAGAGCCGTTTCCACAAGCGATGCGGTACGAGCTTCATCTTCATCGTGCTGCTCGTTGGCATATTCGTTATGTGCTTTGTGCCGAAGGGACTTCTCTGGTGGCAGAGAACGCTCATCAGCTTCGGCGCGCTGCCATTTGTCGTAGGAATATCGTATGAGTTCATACGCCTCGCAGGCACTCATGACAACATCTTCACAAAAATACTATCTGCTCCCGGTCTCGCAATGCAGCGCATTACCACACGCGAGCCCGATGACAGCATGATAGAAATCGCGATCGCGGCTCTTACGCCGTGTATCCCCGAAGATAAGGAAGAGGATAAATGGTAAACAGAAGTGAACTTTTCAGAGAGTGCTGCAAGGCTCTCGAAAGAACAGGAAATACCGATGCGCGGTTCGATACATTGTGCATCTTTCAGGATTGCCTCGGCGACAAAAATCCGATGTTTTCGCCATTTGAGGAGGTCACGATAGATACCGAGGCACAGATACGCGCTATGACCGAACGCCGCATAAGCGGCGAGCCGCTGCAGTACATCCTCGGCAAATGGGAATTCTACGGCTATCCTTTCAAGGTCGGCGCAGGCGTGCTGATACCGCGCCCCGACACCGAAACTCTCGTGGACTGCGTTATCAGGCTTTGCCGCGATAACCGCATGACATCCCCGAAAATTGCCGATCTATGCTCGGGAAGCGGCTGTATCGCCGTTACACTGAAAAAGGAACTGCCGCTTGCAAGCGTGGCTGCGGTCGAGCTTTCTCAGGAGGCTCTGCCTTATCTGCGGCAGAATTCCGCGCTCAATGATGCGCCTCTGAGCATCTTCGAGGGCGATGTGCTCACTGCCGCTACTGCCGCAAAGCTGAGCGGTCTCGATATTGTCGTGAGCAATCCACCGTATCTCACAGAGGATGAGATGTCCGACCTCCAGACTGAGGTAAGGCGAGAGCCTGTTATGGCTCTTGACGGCGGAAGCGACGGTCTCGGCTTTTACAGGGAGCTCACTCCGCGGTGGAAAAGAGCACTTCGCGCAGGCGGCTGGCTTTGCTACGAAGTCGGAATGGGACAGCACGAAAGCATAGAGTCAATACTTATAGAAAACGGCTTTGTAAATATCAGATTCACCCGTGACCTGGCAGGCATCGTCCGCACAGTCACAGCACAAAAACCGGAGGAATAATATGGCTAAAAAGGAAATTGCAAAAAAAGCCGCCGTTGTGAAGGCTTCCACGGCGGAGGACAAAAAGACAGCTCTTGACGGCGCGATCAAACAAATCGAAAAGAAATACGGTGCCGGAGCCGTCATGAGACTCGGTCAGACAAAAACACTCAACGTTGCCGCTATCCCAACGGGCTCGATGATGCTCGATATGGCTCTCGGCATCGGCGGAGTTCCGCGCGGACGTATCGTTGAGATCTACGGTCCGGAAAGCTCCGGTAAGACCACCGTTGCTCTCTCTGTTATAGCTCAGGCTCAGAAGGCAGGCGGCGAAGCTGCGTTCATCGACGTTGAACACGCTCTCGATCCTGTTTACGCACAGGCTCTCGGCGTTAACATCGATAACCTCCTTGTTTCACAGCCCGACAGCGGCGAGCAGGCTCTCGAAATCGCAGAGGCTCTCATCCGCTCGGGAGCTATCGATGTGATCGTTCTCGACTCCATCGCAGCTATGACTACACGCGCTGAGATCGACGGTGATATGGGTGATCTCCACGTCGGTCAGCTCGCAAGACTTATGTCACAGGCCATGAGAAAGCTCACTGCCGCTATCTCAAAGTCAAACTGTGTTGCCATATTCATCAACCAGATACGCGAGAAGATCGGCGTTATGTACGGCAACCCCGAAACCACTCCCGGCGGCCGCGCTCTGAAGTTCTATTCATCTGTCCGCATTGAGGTCAGAAAGGGCGAGGTCATCAAGGAAGGCAGCCAGATAATCGGTGCAAGAACACGCTGCAAGGTCGTTAAGAACAAGGTAGCTCCCCCGTTCAAGGAGGCTGAGTTCGATATGATGTACGGCACGGGTATCTCACGCACGGGCGAAGTGCTCGACCTCGCAACAGAGCTCGACATCATCAAGAAGGGCGGCTCGTGGTTCAGCTACAACGATCAGAAGCTCGGTCAGGGACGCGATAATGTCAAGGAGCTCCTCAAGAGCGATCCCGAGCTTATGAAGGAAATAGAGGAAAAGATACTCGCACGCAGAGATGAGCTTACCGCTCCTGCGGCCGATGACAAGCCGGTCGCCGGCAAAGCAGCTTCCGCAGAGAGCTCTGCCACTGAGGACAACAGCGATATTCTCGCAAATATTGATGAGGATTTCGAGGAATTCACTCCTGCTGACGAGTAATGGAGATAACCTCGATAAGCCGATACAAAGGCCCGACCTATGAGGTGGGGCTTGATGACGGGCGAAAGCTGTATCTGCATATCGACATCATCGCGGACAATGGTCTGAAAAGCGGAACTCAGCTCGAAAAGAACGAGCTGAGGAAGATTATCTATGATTCCAATTTTCGCAGGGCATATCAGTATGCGCTGTACTGCCTCGACTACCGCGACTACTCGGAGGCAGATATGCTGAAGAAACTCATCGGCACATATAAGAACGAAGGCCTCTGCCGTGCTGTGGTCGCAAAGCTCACGGACGCAGGGATAATTGACGATGCGCGCTATGCCGAAAAGCTGGCGCGTCGGCTCGTCGAAGGACGGAAATACGGCTTCCGGCGTGCAAAAAAAGAACTGCTCCTGAAAGGCATCGGCGAGGATAACGCTCTTGAAGCCCTTGAGCAGTACAGAGAAGTTTTTACGGAAAATCTCTCAGAACTGCTGGAGACAAAGCACTATCGGCTTCTCACCGACAGCAGCAACAGAGGAAATATTGAAAAGGTCAAACGCGCTCTCGTGCGTTACGGTTACGGCTTCGATGAGATAAACTCAGCCGTACGCGAATACTTCGAGAACGCAGAACAGGCGGAGGAATAGCAAATGCCCATTAAAGTCGGAATGGTATCTCTCGGGTGCTCGAAGAACCTCGTTGACTCGGAGAGAATGTTATACAAGCTTCGCAGGAACGGCTATGAGCTCGTGACCGAGCCCGGTCTTGCGGACGTTGCGGTGGTCAACACCTGCGGCTTCATACAGCCCGCAAAGGAGGAGGCTATCGAGACCATACTTGAGCTTGTGGAGCTCAAAAAAGAAGGCACTATCAAGAAAATTATCGTCACAGGCTGTCTCGCCGAGCGCTACAAGGAAGAAGCCGCAGAGCAGTTCCCTGAGGCGGACGCTGTCATCGGCATCGGCGACACCAAGGACATCGTTGACGTTCTCAACAGCGTAATGCAGGGCGAACGCATCGTCCGCTTCTCACCGAAGCTCGATGCTGAGCTGACAGGCGGCAGGATAATCTCCACGCTGCCGTTCTTCTCGTATCTGAAGGTAGCAGAAGGCTGCTCGAACTGCTGTACCTACTGTGCTATCCCACAGATACGCGGCAAATTCCGCAGCGTACCCATGGAGGACGTAATCAGCGAGGCGAACTTCCTCGCAGACAACGGCGTTACCGAGCTTGTCGTCATTGCACAGGATACCTCGCGCTACGGTGAGGATCTGTACGGCGAATCAAAGCTCCCAGAGCTGCTGCGCGAGCTTTGCAGAATTGAGAAGCTCAAATGGATACGCACTCTCTACTGCTACCCCGAGCGCATTACAGATGAGCTGCTCGACACTATCGCAAGCGAGCCAAAGCTCGTGAAATACCTCGAAATACCGATACAGCACTGCGACGGCGATATTCTCAGCCGCATGAACCGCTGGGGCAGCGAACAGGAGCTTGAAGCCCTCTTTGCTCACATCAGGGAGAAGATACCGGGGGTTATACTCCGCACAACTCTCATCACAGGCTTCCCCGGAGAGACTGAGGAGCAGTTCAACAAGCTCGCTGAATTCGTACAGCGTGTGCGCTTTGACAGGCTCGGCTGCTTCGCATATTCGCGTGAGGAAGGTACAAAATCGTATGACTTCCCCGACCAGATAGACGAGGAGACCGCCGCTCACCGCGCTGACATCATCATGGAGCAGCAAATGCTCATAAGTGCCGAAAACAACGAAAAGCAGATGGACAGGACATTTAAAGCCGTTGTCGAGGGCTTCGACCGCTTCGGCGAATGCTGGTTCGGCAGGACTGAAAATGACGCTCCCGACATCGACGGAAAGGTGTTCTTCACATCAGAAAAACCGCTGTCTGTCGGTGAATATGTAACCATCCGCATTACCGACTCGCTTGACTATGACCTTATCGGAGAGGTGATCCCAGAATGAATCTGCCAAATAAGCTCACACTCTTACGTGTATTCCTGATACCCTTCTTTCTCGTATGTATGTACGTGAAATTCCCGTTCCACTACCTTGCCGCTCTCGCTATCTTCAGCGCGGCATCCATAACCGATGCTCTCGACGGCAAGATCGCAAGAAGCCGCAACCTCGTCACAAACTTCGGCAAATTCCTCGATCCGCTCGCAGACAAGGTGCTCGTGCTCGCGGCTCTGGCTGTATTCGTGGAGATACCCGACATCAGGATCGGTGCTGTTCCGCTCATCATCATCAGCGCAAGAGAGTTCATGGTCTCGGGACTCCGTCTCCTTGCCGCAAACAGCGGTGTTGTTGTCGCCGCAGGTATGTGGGGCAAGCTCAAGACCGCATTCACAATGATCGCTATCATCACTGCTCTCGTATGGCTCAGCGCTTGCCATGACTTCAACTTTGAATTCCCGCAGGTTCTCAGTGACATATTCGATATATGGCTCATACCCGCACTTATCTGGATATCCACCGTGCTCACCATCATTTCGGGAGCTATCTACCTCAAGGGGTACTGGAACCTCATCGATACCGACAAATAAAGGAGCAGAAAATGAAACACTGTGCAGGTCAGATAAAATATCTTGTGGCAATAAAGGAGCTCTCGGAGCTCGACGAATATGTGAAGTGCGTCAGTATTGCCCGTCACCTCGGAGTTTCGCGTGCAAGCGTGAGCAAAATGCTGCGCTGTCTCGCTAATTCGGGGCTTGTGTATGAGGACTTCTGCAACAGCGTGGTCCTCACTCCCGAGGGGGAAGCCTCTGCCGCTGCGATATTCGCAAGCTTCGATGAGGTTTACACCTTCTTCCACAAGTTCCTGAAGCTTCCGCACGAACAGGCTCACGATCAGGCTCTGCTCTTTATCACCGACTTTCCGCAGGACACCTGCCAGCGGCTCAAGCACATCGTAAAGCGCACGATCAGGAAAAAATCAGAATAGTATAAAGCCGTATCCATAAAGGATACGGCTTTTTCGTCTCTGTGGACTGCTCTGCATTTATCAGAAACATAAAAAGAGGGCTCAAAAGTGAGCCCTCTCATTTTTGTATTCAGTTCACCGATCAGCCGAGAACTATCTCAACTTCGTGAACGCCGCCGTCACATACGGGAACTACGCATCCCTCAACAGCTGTGCCGTCGAGTGTCATGGACTTTACGCCCTTGCATACGTGATTCGGGTTCTTGACAGTGATGTTGTATGTTGCACCGCGGAACTTTCTTGTTGCCTTGAAGCCGTCCCACTCGTGAGGAATGGAAGGATCAACGCGGAGTCCGTCAAAGTCAGGCTGTACGCCGAGGATGTACTGGGAAATAGCAACCATATTCCATGCGGCAGTACCTGTCAGCCATGAGTTCTTGCCCTCACCGAAGCGGCTTGCATCCTTACCTGCTACCATCTGACCGTATACATAAGGCTCGGTCTTGTGGAGATCGGAGATCTCTTCGTTGAATGCAGGAGCTATCTTGCTGTAATACTCAAACGCCTTGTCACCTCTGCCTGCATAAGCCTCGGCACAGATTATCCATGCGTTGTTGTGTGTGAAGATACCTGCGTTCTCCTTATATCCGCCGGGATATGTGGATATCTCACCGTACTGGATGTAGTACTTGGAGAATGCGGGGTTGTTGAGCACGAGACCGTACTTTGTATTGAGGTACTTGTCGATGGATTCGAGTGTCTTGATGTCAGCACCCTGCTCCTTGCCGATCTCGGACATTACTGCGAAGCCCTGCGGCTCGATGAATATCTTGCCCTCCTCGCACTCCTTGGAGCCCATCTTGTTGCCGTTTGCGTCATAAGCTCTGATGAACCAGTCGCCGTCGAAAGCAGACTCCATTACGCTTGCCTTCATCTTGTCGATCTCAGCCTGAGCCTTTGCAGCCTCATCGTCCTTGCCGAGATGCTTGAGGATGCCGACGTAAGCAGGTCCTGCGTATGTAAAGAGAGCTGCGACCATTACAGATTCAGCAACCTTTGAATAGCCGCCCTCTGCCTTGAACTTGGGATTTGTATATGTCTGGAAGCTCTCACCGGGAGTATCTGAATAGCATGAAAGGTTGATACAGTCGTTCCAGTCAGCACGCATTGCAAGCGGCAGACCGTGAGGTCCGAGGTTGTTTACAATGTGGTAGAAGGATACTGTGAGGTGGTCGAGCATCGGCTTTGCCTTGCTCTCATCGTTGTCGTAGGGAACCATCTCGTCGAGGATAGACCAGTCGCCTGTCTCCTTGATGTATGAGCCTACGGAGAGTATCATCCAGAGCGGATCGTCGGAGAAGTCGCCGCCTATATCGGAGTTGCCCTTCTTTGTAAGGGGCTGGTACTGGTGGTAGCAGCCGCCGTCCTCGAGCTGTGTTGAAGCGAGGTCGATGAGACGCTCTCTTGCGCGGTCGGGGATCTGGTGAACGAAGCCGAGTATATCCTGGTTGGAGTCACGGAAGCCCATGCCTCTGCCGATACCGCTCTCAAAGTAGGAAGCTGAACGTGAGAGGTTGAAGGTTACCATGCACTGATACTGGTTCCAGATGTTGACCATTCTGTCGACCTTATCGTCGGGAGTTGCAACATTGAATATGCCGAGAAGCTTGTCCCATGCGTCCTTGAGTTCTGCAAGACCTGCGGCTACCTTCTCGGGAGTGTTGTACTTCTCGATCATTGCGAGAGCCTTCTCCTTGTTGATAGTAACGCCGTCAGCCTCGAACTTCTTGTCAGCAGGCATCTCAACGTAACCGAGTACGAATACGAGAGTCTTGCTCTCACCTGCTGCAAGGGTGATCTCCTTGTAGTGTGAAGCAATGGGTGACCAGCCGTCAGCGAAGGAATTTGTTGCCTTGCCGTCAACAACAGCCTGCGGATCACCGAAGCCGTTGTAGAGTCCGATGAAGCTGTCGCGGTCTGTATCGTAGCCGTCGATAGTATCATTTACTGTATAGAATGCAAAGTGGTCACGTCTGTCGCGGTACTCTGTCTTGTGGTAGATAGTATAGCCCACTACTTCAACCCGGCCTGTGGAGAAGTTTCTCTGGAAGTTTGTGCAGTCGTCCTGTGCATCCCACAGACACCACTCAGCAAATGAGAAGAGCTTGAATGTCTTGGGAGCATCGCTCTCGTTTGTGAGAACGACCTGCTGTACTTCACCGTCATAGTTCTGGGGAACAAAGAATGTTACCTCAGCCTTGATGCCGTTCTTTTTACCTGTGATTATAGTATAGCCCATACCGTGACGGCACTGGTACTCGTCAAGCGGAGTCTTAACGGGCGACCAGCCGGGGTTCCAGATAGTGCCGCCGTCGTTTATGTAGAAGTAACGGCCGCCCATATCTATCGGAACGTTGTTGTAGCGGTAACGTGTGATACGGCGAAGACGAGCGTCCTTATAGAAGCAGTAACCGCCGGCTGTGTTTGAGATCAGTGAGAAGAAGCCCTGATTACCGAGATAGTTTATCCACGGATAGGGAGTCTTAGGGGAATTGATAACATATTCCTTGTTGACATCGTCAAAAAATCCGAATTTCATAATAAATTCTCCTTTGTTTTACTATGCTTGTGCGGTGATATAATCCGCGATAGTACTATTATAACAGATTCATTACAGTATTACAATAGCTTTTCAATAATTGCGGTGTACTTTTTTTTCTAACAAATTTGTGCATTTTTAACTATAAAAGGGAATATCCGACCTCATAACAGGTCTGTTCACCGTATGGAATAATCAAATATTGCGAACTTATTCCAAAAAATGTTTAACATATTCGTTCCGGCACCTCTGTTTATTGTCACCAGTTTGTGAACAAAATGTAAACTTTACAATTCTTAATGAATTCTTTATATTTGCGTTTTATCATAGAATCAACAAGAAAAACAGCCGCACAGGCAAGGAGGATATGCTATGTCAGACATCGTAATTGAAGCAAAAGAGCTTACCAAGCAGTACAAAAAACAACTGGCTGTCGACTCCGCCAGCTTCCGTATCAGGAAAGGCATGATATGCGGACTCGTCGGTCCAAACGGCGCAGGCAAGACCACCATCATGAAGATGCTCGGCGGACTTGTGCTCCCGACAGGCGGAAGCTTCTCCATATACGGCGGAAGCTCCGAGAGCGAGCTTGCACATTCCCGCTCGCGTATGAGCTTCATGATCGAAACGCCATACGCCAAGGAGGAGATGAGCGCACGCGAAAACCTTGAAAAGCTCCGCCTTCAAAAGGGTATACCGAATAAGAAGCGTGTAGATGAGGTCATCGAGCTGGTCGGGCTCGGCAATGCCGGAAACAAGCACGTCAAGAAGTACTCGCTCGGCATGAGGCAGCGTCTCGGCATCGCAGGTGCTCTGCTCTCCAAGCCTGAGATAATGGTGCTCGACGAGCCCGTAAACGGTCTCGACCCCGAAGGCATCATCGAGATACGCAATATGCTCAAGAAACTGAACGAGGAGGAGAATGTCACCATTCTCATTTCCTCCCACATCCTTCCTGAGCTGTCACAGCTCTGCACCGACTACATCTTTATCAAAAACGGCAAGATACGCAAAATGACTTCTGCCGACGAGCTTCACAAGCTCTGCGGTGAATACTTCCACATTCATACCAACGATGATCCCGCCGCTCTTGCAGTATTGCAGAACAAGCTCGGGATACACGAATGTGATGTCCTCAGGGACGGCTCTGTCCGCCTGTTTGAGCGGCTCGACGAGCTGCCGCTCATATCAAGGACACTCTACGAAAACGGACTTGTCCCTGTTGAACTCCACACTCACGAGGCTGATCTCGAATCATACTATATAAAACTGGTAGGTGATGACAATGCTGAATATAATCAAGGAAATACTGAGACAACTGAGGCGTGACCTCCTTCTCTGGGCTTTCGGAGCATACTTTGCCATAATAATGCTTGTCCTCGCTCTCAGCGGCGAATTTGACCTGGATGCCTGCGGAAGCCTTGCCTACGGTGCTTATGTCGGCGACTCTCTCACACTGATACTCCCGATAGCGGCAGGTATCATAACAAGCAGAGGATGCGGCTGTGATCTGCGCGACAAGACTGCCAATTATGAGGTGCTTTTCGGCAAACGCCGCTATGAAGTCTACTTCGGAAGATTCTTCGCCTCACTGATATTCGTTTTTATCCTCACGGCTGTTATTACACTTCTCCCGATACTTTTCCTGACGGTCAAGAACGGCTGGGGAGGAAGCCTTGCCGCAGATAAGGCACTTACCATCTTCGGTATGCTATTCCCGATACTGTTCCGCGCAGTATGTTTCTACACAGCACTTTCCTTTCTTGCAAGTCACGATATCGTTCCCATGATCATCGCAGTAATCGGAAGCGGCTTGCTTATGGTATCGGCTGCGATAATGGCTGAGATGGACTATCCGCTCACATGGCACACCGCCGTGACCGATCTCATGCGCCTGTTGGATTTCTCCAACACGGGCAGCGGCTTCTTCAAGGGCAGGGACATTACAGTCTACAAGGTCGATCTGCCTGCAAAGCTGATCGTGCGTATGCTGCTGACATCATTCGGCATAGGATCTGCATGGCTCTTCGGCGGCTATGCAATATTCCGCAAACGAGATATTTCATAAGGAGGGATCGCTGTGCTTGATATTATGAAATGCCAGTTCCGCACCATACGGAGCAAGGGAATAATCCACATCATCAACATCATGCTGCTTCTCACAAGCATACTGCTGCTGTTTGTCAGTGCAATGTCTGCTGATGAATCAGGAACAGAAAAACCGATACTGACAGCAACTGAGTACATTCCTAAGGCACTCCAGTTAATTATGGGGTTGTCCATGTTCGGAGGAACGTGCCTGACTGCTCTCTCGGTCAGCGATGATTTCGGCGACAAGACTATATACCATGAGCTTGCCGCAGGAAGAAAGCGCAGCATTTCCTTTTTCGGACGTGCTATTCCTGCACTTATCGCCTCTCCGATCGTCTGCACAGCATTGTATATGATACCGTTCATATTATACGGCATTGTATACGGCTGGGGCAATGCTCTCCCGACCGGAAATCTGATACTTCGCGCCGTGCTGGCACTGTTTCCGCTGGTAAGGATGTCCGCCTTCTGCGTAATGACCTCATTCATCTTTAAACAGTCCCTCGTCGGCTCTCTCCTCTTTTCGATGTATGTCCCGATGTTTGGAATGTCAATGGTGCTTGGTGGTTCTTTTCTGCCGTTCATGAATGTTGCCACAAAGCTGCCGTGGCTGACCTCTGCTTCCAATTTCGTTAATCTCGGCAATTTTGAATGCTGGACCACCTACGACCTCGGACTCAACCAGTTCTTCACCTACAACACGGAGCTTTCCGCTTCAGGCATTGCTCTTACCATTGTATGCTCGGTCGTGATGACTGCGGTATACCTGCTCATCGGCTACCACTCCTTCCATGTGGACGATATGAACTGAAAGGAGGCTGCAATTTATGGAATTAGTTGACATCATTGACGTTATCGTCTGTATCGTATACTGCATGGCTCTTATCGTGCTGTCATTCATCTCAGAACGCATCAAAAGCCCGAAGTGGAAGCTGCTCCATCTGCTCGTTCCCATAGGTGCGCTGCTGATAACAAAGCACGGTCCCGACTGGGCACTGCTTCCGCTGTATATCGGCTCAGTGATCGCTCTCTGCGGCTTCTTTACCGAAAAAGACAAGCTCAGACGCATACTCGCTCTCGCGGGAGCTGTCTGCATGGCGTTCAGCTTCCCGACCTGCATTTTCGGCAAACAATACCGCGCAAAGAGCTACCTCCGCGACTTTGAGAAGATGTTCGACACCATGCGTGAGCACTACGTTCTCACCGAACACAAGGGAATTGACTGGGATGCGCTGTACGACAGGTACGAGCCACAGTTCCGCGACATAGACCGCCGTCAGGACGCCGGCGCGAACGCTCTCGCATGGGGAGCATTCTGCGGCGAGTTTCACGACGGACACGTCAGCTATACCTGCAATTACAGCGACGTCGACGCTCAGAACAAGGCAATAAATGACGCTCTCGGCAACGACTACGGTCTTTCTGTGATGCACTGCTCGGACGGCAGCTTTGTGGCTGTAAATGTGGACGAACGCCTTGCGGAATACGGTATCCGCAACGGTACGGTCATCACGGCGTGGGACGGCAAGGCTCCCGACGAGGTGAGCAGGACATCGCCCCTCTTCGGCAGCAGCCTGTTCACCTATGACAAAGCATTTGACACAATCCCGATACGTCTTGACTCCTGCCCCGACATCGACAACGAGATATTCAGCAGCGGACTGCTCTGCGGCGGTATCGGCGGCGACTCCGTCGAGGTCACATTCATCAGCAAAAACGGCTCGGAGCAGACTGCCGAACTCCCTGTTGCCGGCAAATACTGCGACCGTCTCGCCGATACTATGGCTATTCTCAATCAGGGCGTGAACGTGGGCAATCTTCAATGGAAAAAGGTCGGCGACACAACCGCCTGCCTGCGTATCAAGGGCATGAGCTATGACTCGAAGTCGTATTCGTCCGCAGACGACAGCGCGTATGACGAAATGAAGGACGAGATACGCGAAAAGCTTGCAGAATACCAGTCCGAAGGCGTAACGGATGTCATCATCGACCTCCGCGACAACAGCGGTGGCTCGCCGCACATGGTAAACGGCATCGTTTCCATGTTTGCTCCCAAGGGTGAGCACTACTGCCTTACCAACTGCGTCTGGGACGACGAGAACAAATGCTGGGCCAAGAACGAGGACGGCAGCTACGTCCGCGGAAACGACATCACATTTGACGGCGAACAGCTCCTCGGCGACGGCAGAGTCATCGTCATCGTCAATTCCAACAGCGTCAGCGCGGCGGATATGATGACCAAGGAGATGGAAGCCCTCGATAATGCTACAGTTATCGGCTTCACGGGACCTAACGGCTCCTCACAGGCAGTCGGCTATACGACCTCTGATACCGGCAGCCTCTGCTTCTCAAACTGCGTCGTACTCGACGAGGACGGCAGCATTATGATAGATTCCGGAACTGACAGACAAAGCAGCGACGGCGACGGTGTTACTATTATCCCGTTTGACTCCGAGGCTGTAAAGGCACTCTTTGACAATGGTGAGGACTATCTTCTCAGCAAGGCTCTCAGTATGCTTGAGCATGAATAAGGCTTTGCCGTCAGATATACATTTCTGATTTTCGTTTTTTCACCCTCTCCCCCTTGACAAACGGGAACGTTTGTGATACTATTATCGTATACGTTAACGCTTTGACGAGGAAGGCTTTATCCCACAGGCTGTTTTCAGAGAGCTGCCGCATGGTGCGAGGCAGCAGCAGTACGGATAACGCACACCGCCTCCGAGTTCGTCCAATACACGACGGGTGCTCCCGTTACAGAGCCAATGAGATACGGAGAGGTCTCCGTGTGAATCAGGGTGGAACCACGGTATATTATCGTCCCTTGTGCCTGCTTAAGGCGTAAGGGACTTTTTTATCATTCTGCTGCCGGAGGTGAGAAAATGAGCAACATCAAATACAACAAGCAGGAAGAAGCCTTCGAGCTCCCATACAAGCTCTGGGACAGCACCATGATCGTCCGCTTCTACACCGACGAGGAAGACGATATTATGAACAACCTCAAGGCTGTCGCCGAAAAGCTCGCTAAGCTCGACGGAAGCCGCC
>JAKSQV010000070.1 GCA_024403935.1 Ruminococcus sp.
TTACTATCTGGCGGGAGTCGGGGAATATCTCAAGTTCCGTTTCGTATGCCGAATAGCCTGCCTGTACATTCTTCGTCAGCAGCACAGTATCTGCGGAGGATATTCCGTTTACGATAAGATACTTGCGGACATACTCCGCCGAACGATAGTATCCGCTGAGGTCGGCTATATCCGTATGACCTCCATGCGTCACAACAACAGCCGCATTGCTCCCCGAACCGAGCACAGCCACACGGAAGCTGTTCCTGCGTATGATTCCTGTAATTGCAGATGCAGCTGTGAAAAGAACTGTGACACATACGACCATGACCGCAAGAGTATGCCTGTCTTTTCGGAAAAGATGAACTCCTATGACGGCAGCCGCTGATATGAGCAGAAGTCCGCGCAGAAAACCTGTATTATCAGAGGTGTGGAATATTGGAATGGAAGCTGTAACATCAGATATGAACAGTATCAGCCTGATGACAGCCTTCGCCGCCGGAAGAACAGGCAGAAGCCCGAATGACAGCAGGTAGGCAAGTCCGAGTACCATTGCCGCCGAACACAGCGGCAGGAGCAGTATATTCGCAAAAGGAGAAATAAGCGAGGTCTCGTCAAAGTAGTACATACACAGTGGGAAAACAGAAAGTGTAGCACATACAGAGGTAACAAATGATACGGCAAGCTTTTGCGGAACAGTATCACGCTTCATATCCTTCGTCATATACGGTGCAAATACCGCTATACCGCCTGTACCTGCAACTGAGAGCAGAAAGCCTGCATTGTACACACAGTAAGGATCAAATACGCTTATCAGCAGTACAGCGACCGCAAGTGAATTGAGAGAGTCGCTCTGTCTTCCGAAAAGCCGTGCCGAATACATGATCTCAAGCATTATTGCTGCTCTCAGCGCAGATACGGGATAATCTGCGAGCGCGACAAGTGCAGCTATCAGCACTGTCACGGCACCGAATGCTATATATTTATTGACGCGGAGCCTGTTAAGTATAAGCATTGCCAGTGCTGCAACTATCGAGACATGAAAGCCTGATACAGCAAGCACATGACCAATACCCGTCCTGTACAGTGCTGAGCGGATATTCCCGTCAAGAAAGCGTTTTTCTCCGAATACCATTCCCGCAAGAAAAGCTCCGCAATCGCTTCCGATCTCGGTGCGGAAACGCGCAGTCATGCTTTCACGGTAGTCCATGAGCGCACGCCGCAGGATAAGACCATCCCTGCAGGTGACCTCCACATCACTGACTTTCTTCGCATTGAGTTCGATATGGCGTAATCTGTAAACATTCTCCGCATCAAACAGATAATCGTTCTCAGGCAACGAAAATGTACACTCACCAATGCTGATCTCGTCTCCGATGTCAGCACCGATGTCATCACTGAACAGGCTTATCCTTACACGCTGATCTCCGCCTATGCGTCCTCTCAGCACATACGAAACACGGTCTCCGTCATAATTAGTTCGCTCCGTAACCCTGCCCGTAAAGCTGTCGGTACATCCGCTGTAACGGGCAGCAGGACGATATACCGCAGCGGTATAAACAAGGCTTATCGTCACTGCTGCTGCAAAAGCAGCTCCAAGAACAGCATAGTCCTTCAGCACAAACTGTCTGCGTCTGCCGTAAAGCACTACGAGAACCGCAGCCGCAGCATACATCAGCACGCCCTTCGCATCCATAAAAAATGAAGCGAAAAACAAGCCCGACATATATGCTGCTGCCGCTCCGATCATTTTCCGCTTCATATATTAATCATTTAAAGAAAAGAGGGAGCTTTTCAGGGAAGATCATATCCGTTCTCTCAGCAGCATCCGAGAACATTGCAAATGCTGCATTGTCTGTCTTATCATCGAGCGGACATATCGGGAACTCACGCTCAGCTCCCGCGATGGTCATGCTGTATGTCTGAGCCATACAGACCTCCTTATTCAGCTTTGCCGAGAGACTCAGGTCCCCAGCCCATCTTTACGCCTGCAAGCATATGGAAATGTATATGCTTTACGGTCTGACCTGCATCGTCACCGCAGTTGTTGACGATTCGGTAGCTTTCTATGCCTTCAGCTTTTGCGATCTTTGCCGCAGCCTCAAACACCTTGGCAATGAGAGAGGAGTTTTCCTCGGTTATGTCATTTGTACAGGTGATGTGAGCCTTAGGTATTATAAGGTAATGAACGGGTGCTATGGGAGCTATGTCCTTGAAGCTGTAAACGTATTCGTCCTCATACACCATTGTGCTGGGAATCTCCCTGTCAACTATCTTGCAGAATAAACAATCCATATCCGTTCTCCCTTACTTTATGATATTTGAAACGACACTCTCAAAGCTTGCAAGAGCTTCGTCTATCTTTGAGATATCGCCTGCACCTGCCATTGCTCCGTCAGGCTTTCCGCCGCCCTTTCCGCCTGTAACAGCAGCTATCTCGCGGACGATAGTACCTGCATTACCGCCCTTTGCAACAGCTTCCTTGGTACATACGCAGTAGAATGTGCCCTTCTCTCCGACTGTTCCTGCAAACAGTGCGATCACAGCCTCATTTCTGTCCTTTACGCTGTCGCCGAGCTTGCGGAGCGCATCGGGAGCAGTTCCGTCAAGTCTTGCAGAAACAAGCTTCACACCGCCAAGCTCCTTTGCGTTGTCGAAAAGTGAAGCAGTCTTTGCATTTGCTATCTGCTGATTAAGGCTTTCAAGCTTCTTGTCCTTTTCCCTGAGCTCGGCAGAAACTGCTGCACACTTTTCGGGAAGTTCATTGACGTTTGCAAGCTTGAGTGCCTTTGCAGAACGAGCTATCATATCCTTGTACTCGTTGACCAGAGCCATTACTCCGAGACCTGTCACAGCCTCGATACGTCTTACGCCTGCGGCTACCGAGCTTTCGGATACTATCTTGAAGAGTCCTATCTGTGCAGTATTGGATATATGTGTACCGCCGCAGAACTCAATTGATTTGTCAGCAGTTACAACTCTTACGGTATCGCCGTACTTCTCGCCGAAGAGAGCCATAGCTCCGAGCTTCTTTGCCTCCTCGATAGGAAGCTCCTGCATAGTTACAGGAACAGCCTTCATTATCTCTGCATTTACAAGCTCCTCGACCTTAGCGATCTCCTCAGCTGTCATTGCGGAGAAATGGTTGAAGTCGAAACGGCAGGCTGATTCGTTGACAAGCTGTCCTGCCTGATGAACGTGGTCACCGAGCACCTGACGAAGAGCATACTGAAGAAGGTGAGCTGTTGTATGATTACGCATAACAGACCATCTGCGTTCCTTGTCGATCTCAGCAGCAACCTTGTCGCCCTTGCGGAGTGTGCCCTGCTCAACTGTTGCAATATGGAGGAAATGTCCCTCTGATTTGATCGTATCAGCTACGGAAGCAGCACTGCTGCCGTTAATGATAGAACCTGTATCGCCGACCTGTCCGCCGCTTTCAGCGTAAAAAGGAGTTCTGTCAAGAACGATGACAACATTGTCGCCCTCATTTGCTGTATCTGTTTCCTTACCGTCATTGTATATGGCAAGTATCTCAGCACCTTCTGCTTCAAAATCTGTATATCCTGTAAATACAGTCTTGGGTGCGTCAACCTTTCTGCTGTTATCAGCCCAGGATGAGCCAGCCTTTGCGGCATGGTCAGCCTTTGCACGGGCTCTCTGCTCCTTTGCAAGCTCTGTAAAACGCTCACGATCAACAGTAAGACCGTTCTCCTCGCATATTTCTTCGGTGAGGTCGATAGGGAATCCGTATGTATCGGAAAGCTTGAAAGCATCATCGCCTGAGAGGATCTTGCCTCCGTCAGCCCTGAGTGCATCAATGAAGCCGTTAAGCATCTCTGTACCCTTGTCAATAGTCTTGGCAAAAGCCTCCTCCTCGACGCCGATGATCTTCTTGATATCGTCACGCTTTTCAGCAAGCTCGGGATATGCAGATGCGTTCTCGTTGATAACAGTG
>JAKSQV010000071.1 GCA_024403935.1 Ruminococcus sp.
TCATGAAGTCTGAAAAGCTTGCAAGAGAGTATGTCAGAAGCCATAACTGAGGAAACAGAAGGAAAGGATACAGATGGGAATAGTAATTGCACTTCTTATTTTTGGACTGATTGTCACAATACACGAATTCGGACATTTCATCTGCGCCAAGCTTAGCGGTATAAAGGTACTTGAATTCTCAGTAGGAATGGGACCTAAGCTTCTCCAGAAGCATTTCGGAGAAACAGCTTACTCCCTGAGACTTCTGCCGCTCGGTGGTTATTGTGCCATGGAGGGTGAGGATTCAAGCGGCGACAATCCGCGCTCATTCAGAAATGCCAAGCTCTGGAAGCGTATGATCGTGCTTGTGGCAGGTGCCTGCATGAATTTTCTGCTCGGTATAGTTGCCTGCACAGTAATGGTAAGTATGTTTGAGGTGATACCCACAACATCGATCAAGGGCTTCAGCGGTCACGTTGACGATGATGGAAACAAGACGTATTACGCTCAGAGCTACCATACAGGTCTTCGACATGGAGACAGGATCGTCAAGATCGACGGCACATCCATATACAGCTATCTCGATATAGACTATATGTTTTCTACCTTTACATCCGAAACTCATGACGTTGTTGTGAAGCGTGACGGAAAGAAGGTAGAGCTTTCAGATGTCAGGTTCCACGACGACGCTTCGGGTGAGATGATGGACTTCGGTCTTGTAACAGATGAAAAGGGCGTTCTGAGCGTTATGAAGTGCTCAGGTGAGACTGCTCTTTCAATGGGACATATCGTAGGAATGTCCCTGAAGCAGATGATAACGGGCAAGCTCAGCAAGGATCAGATCTCAGGCCCTGTCGGAGTTGTGACCTCAATTAATGACACGACACAGCAGGCTGAATCCACAGAGGATCTTGTGTTCATGCTGTTTTATATGACTGCGCTTATCACGATAAACGTCGGCATATTCAATCTTCTTCCCATTCCCGGACTTGACGGCGGCAGACTGCTGTTCTGCTTCATCGAGCTGATACGCGGCAAACCTGTCAAGCCTGAGCATGAGGGATATGTTCATCTTGCGGGAATGGCACTGCTTTTCGGAGTGCTCATATTTGCGACATTCAATGACATAATGCGTATATTCAACAAATAAAAGCGGTTTACAGCCGCATACACAGAGGAGAGTTTACTATGAGAGAAGTCAGACCTGTAAAAGTCGGGGACTGTGTCCTCGACGGAAAGCACATATACATACAGTCAATGCTCAATGCGCGTTCGGACGACATTGAGGGAAGCGTAAAACAGGCAGTCGAGCTTGAAAAGGCAGGCTGTGAGATAATCCGCGCCGCTATCCCGAATATGGAGGCAGTAAGGCTTATCCCCGCTATAAAAGAGGCTGTGAACATTCCCCTTGTTGCAGATATACACTTCGATTACAAGCTTGCTATCGAAGCTGCTGCGGCAGGAGTTGACAAGATACGCATAAATCCAGGCAATATCGGTGATATGGACAGAGTAAAGGCAGTAGTTGATGCCTGCCGTTCGCACGGTCTGCCGATACGTATCGGCGTTAATTCGGGTTCTCTTGAAAAGGACATTCTTGCGAAGTACGGCTCTCCGACTCCCGAGGCTCTTGTAGAGAGTGCTATGGGACACGCCGCTTTGCTTGAGCGTTTTGACTTCAATGATATAGTAATATCTATCAAGTCATCGGATGTTAACCGCATGATAGCTTCATACAGACTTGCCGCAGAAAAATGCAGCTATCCGCTTCATCTCGGCGTAACCGAGGCAGGTACGGAGCGTATGGGACTTATCAAGTCGGCAGTCGGTATCGGCTCGCTCCTGTGTGACGGCATAGGAGAGACTATACGCGTATCGCTCACCGATGAACCCATAAAGGAAATAGAAGCAGCAAAGGATATTCTCAGATGCATAGGAAAGCGCGGCGGCGTTAAGTTCGTTTCGTGCCCGACGTGCGGACGCACCCGTATCGACCTCATCGGAACAGCAAAGAAGGTCGAGGAGGCTCTGAAGGACACCGACAAGGATATTACCGTTGCAGTTATGGGATGCATAGTGAACGGACCCGGAGAAGCCCGTGAAGCCGATATAGGCATTGCAGGCGGTGACGGCTGCGCTATCATCTTCAAGAAGGATGGTACTCAGCGAAAGATAAGGGAAGACGAGATAGTTTCCGAGCTTCTTGCCGAAGTAGAAAAGCTGTGACAGCAAAGGAGTGATGTTCGGCAGGCGTAAGCAGAGCCTGAGAGCATCGGAATTCCCTATAAAACAGATATACGGAGTTGACGTATGAATATTGCTTTATCCGAATTTTTAAAGGAATACTGCACCGAGCTTTCGGAATCAGTCGGAGCAGGCGAAATTTACAAGATGACATATACTCCCGATCTGAGGCATTTCAGCTTCTATGCAAGGTTTGAGGGATATGTTCAGTCAGAAGATATTTTTGCTTTTGAGAATGCGGCAGCGGCGGCAATAAAGGTGGATTCTGTCAGATTGTATCCGCGTTATGACAAGTCACTGTTCGATATGAAGGATTTCACGGATATTCTCGTTCTGCTCAAGAGAGACGTATCCGTTGTGAACGGTTTTCTCGATGACGCTGATATACGCTGTTCAGACAGAAAGATAACAATCGGACTAAACCACAGCGGCAGGGACATCCTCGAGCGTTTCCGTTTCCCTGCAAAGCTCAGACAGCTTATCGTCAATATGTTCGGTCTTGATTTTGAGATAGAGCTTATTGGCGGCGGAGCTATCACATCCGAGGAGTTTGACACCATAACCGCTGAGGTTGAGGCTTCACTGCCGGATTACAGCGACCAGTTTGCGCCTGAGAAGACAGCGGAGGAGATGAGACAGGAACAGCTTCTTGCGGCTGTTCCGACTCGTTCGGTCGATAATGACTCGCTTGATATGGAATTTGACGGCGAATCTGCAGAGATACTGAAAGGCAGACCGATACGTGAGAAGCCGATATCCATTGCAGATGCCGTGAATATGCTTTCTGAGCGTGTTGTGATAGTCGGAGATGTGTTTGCTTCAGAATCAAAGGAACTGCGAAGTGGAAAGACCGTTGTTACGCTCAGTGTCACCGATTACAGCGGTTCACTGCTTGTAAAGATGTTCGTGAAAAATGAGGATGAGGACGAGCTGAAGCTCCTCTCCGGAATAAAGAACGGTACTGCACTTCTTGTTGCAGGCAAGATCGACTACGATCAGTTTGCCAAGGATATATGCATCATGGCAAATTCCGTGATAAAGGTCAAGCGTGCTCCGAAGGCGGATACATATCCCGAGAAGCGTGTTGAACTGCACTGTCATACGAATATGTCGGCTATGGATGCCGTTACTGATCCTGTAACGCTCATAAACCGCGCTGCAGAGTGGGGACATCAGGCAATGGCGATAACCGACCACGGCAACGTTCAGGCTTTCCCCGACTGTATGTACAATATGCCAAAGAATTTCAAGGTCATATACGGTATGGAAGCATACGTCGTCAATGATATTGAACGTGATATGGTCGTTTACGGAGATGACGACCGCGGACTCGACGAGGAGATAATCGTATTCGATGTTGAGACAACAGGTCTCAGCTATCGTCATGACAGACTGACTGAGATAGGAGCGGTCAAGCTCCGCAATCTTCAGATTATAGACAGCTTCAATACAAAGGTGAATCCGGGTTTTCATATTCCCGAAAAGATAACCGAGCTTACAGGCATAAGTGATTCTGATGTTGCAG
>JAKSQV010000072.1 GCA_024403935.1 Ruminococcus sp.
GGTCAAATGAATGGGACGGTTTCAAGGAGGGCAGATGGAGTTCAACTTCAATCAATGTCCGTGACTTCATCAAAAAGAACTATACGCTCTATGAGGGCGACGAAAGTTTCCTTGCTCCGCCTACAGATGCAACAAAACAGCTTTGGGAACAGGTTATGGACCTCTCCCGCCAGGAACGTGAGGCAGGCGGTGTCCTCGATATGGACACAAAAATAATCTCCACAATTACCTCACACAATGCAGGCTACCTCAACAAAGACCTTGAACAGATAGTAGGACTCCAGACTGACAAGCCCTTCAAACGTGCTCTCCAGCCTTTCGGCGGCATAAGAATGGCTCAGCAAGCCTGCAAGGAATACGGCTATGAGGTCGATCCCGAAGTAGTCGAGATATTCACTAAATACAGAAAAACTCACAATCAGGGCGTTTTCGATGCTTATACTCCCGAAATGCGCCTTGCACGCCATTCAGCTATCCTCACCGGTCTCCCTGATGCTTATGGCAGAGTCCGTATCATAGGCGATTACAGACGTGTTGCCCTTTACGGTATAGACCGACTTATCGAGGACAAGAAAGACCAGATATCTACTTCCCTTGTCCGCATGACCTCAAAGAATATACGTCTCCGTGAGGAACTTGCCGAACAGGTTCGTGCCCTTCAGGAACTGAAAAAACTCGGCGACATTTACGGTTTCGATATCTCCAAGCCTGCAAAGAATGCTAAAGAGGCTGTTCAGTGGCTCTATTTCGGCTATCTCGCCGCTGTCAAGGAACAGAACGGTGCGGCTATGTCTCTCGGACGTACATCAACATTCCTCGATATCTATATTCAGCGTGATCTTGAAAGAGGCATACTCACTGAATCTCAGGCTCAGGAACTTATCGACCACTTCATCATGAAGCTCCGTATCGTTAAATTCGCAAGAACTCCTGAATATAATTCGCTTTTCTCAGGCGATCCGACATGGATAACGGAATCTATCGGCGGTGTTGACGTTGACGGTCATCCGCTCGTTACAAAGAACAGCTTCCGCTATCTGCATACTCTCGAAAACCTCGGAACTGCTCCCGAACCGAATATGACAATTCTCTGGTCACAGAAACTCCCACGCAAATTCAAGGAATACTGCGCTAAGATATCCATCAAGACCTCGTCTATCCAGTATGAGAACGACGATATGATGCGTGTTATCCACGGTGATGACTACGCTGTGGCTTGCTGTGTATCCTCGATGAGAGTAGGCAGGGAAATGCAGTTCTTCGGCGCAAGAGCTAACCTTGCAAAATGTCTCCTCTATTCAATAAACGGCGGTGTTGACGAAAGACTCGGAATTCAGGTAGGCCCTAAGTTCAGACCTGTTGACACTGAATACCTTGATTTTGACGATGTATGGGCTAAGTACCTCGACATGATGGAATGGCTCGCAGGTCTTTACGTAAATACACTTAACGTTATCCACTATATGCACGACAAGTACAGCTATGAGCGCCTCCAGATGGCTCTCCATGACAGAGACGTTAAGCGCTATTTCGCTACGGGTATCGCAGGTCTTTCAGTTGTTGCAGACTCACTCTCAGCTATCAAGTACGCTAAGGTCAAGCCTATCCGCAGGGATATCGAAATAAAGGACAAGAACGGCAATGTCACTGACGTTGCAAAGAATATTGTTGTTGACTATGAAATAGAGGGCGATTTCCCGAAATACGGCAACAATGACGACCGTGTTGACTCTATCGCTGTAATGGTAGTCCGCACTTTCATGGATATGATAAGAAAGCACCACACCTATCGTGACGGCGTTCCTACAATGTCCATCCTCACTATCACTTCAAACGTTGTCTACGGCAAAAAGACAGGCAATACTCCTGACGGCAGAAAACAGGGCGTTCCGCTTGCTCCGGGAGCAAATCCTATGCACGGCAGAGATACCCACGGTGCTGTTGCTTCGCTTTCGTCTGTTGCTAAACTGCCTTTCAGACACGCTCAGGACGGTATCTCCAATACGTTCTCAGTAATTCCTGATGCTCTCGGCAAGGATATGGAAGTATTCGTCGGCGATATCGACCTCGACAAACTCAGAGGTGAACAGGAATGACAGCTCCTGATAAACTTTCCACGGAAAATCCTGATGAACTTGCAGACCTCATAGACAGTCTCATGGCTCAGGGAAACGGTCATGTCAATATCACGGCTGATGAAAATAACGAAGGTCTTATGGTATGCACAGTGAAAAGTACAGACTGTACAGGCAAAAAAGGCGCTTGCTGTCAGCCGAATGAAGCTGATGACGATGACGACGAATTCTGATTTAGGAGGATAATTATGGACAACCAGAAACAAATAGATAACCTTATCGACCTCATTGACGGCTATACTGAAAAGGGAGGTCATCACCTCAATATAAACGTGTTTTCAAGAGAAACTCTCCTCGATGCTCAGGCTCACCCTGAAAAATATCCGCAGCTTACCGTAAGAGTTTCAGGCTATGCGGTAAACTTCGTAAAGCTTACAAAAGAACAACAGGACGACGTTATCTCACGTACCTTCCACGCTTCTTTATAAAAAAACAACGATGCATCAGAATAAGACGGGTACTCGTAAAGAAGTTTTTATGATTTGAAGATAAGGTTGCGTAACCATGGCGGTTACGCAGCCTTTCTCTTTTTGTCGTATTTCATGCTGTCAGCGACAGCAGTTGTAACGGCAACATCGAAACGATAGTGTATCTCGATCTCCTGTGTGCGGTGACCACTGCTCTTGTCAGGAGCGTGAACGACGATCTTCTCGATCAGTTCATGCAGAATCTCAGGTGTCAGCTCAGTGATATGCTCATATTTCTGTACTGCCTTGATAAAAGCTGACACATCGGCTGACTTCTGTTCGGCAGTATCAATGTAAGCGGTCAGCTCAGCTACGGTTGCTCTCAGTTTCTTCTGCTCGTCCTCATATCCTGCTGACATAACTGAAAAACGCTCATCGGAAATTTTTCCCGATACGTTGTCCTCGTAAAGTCTTGTGAACAGTCTGTCCAGTTCAGCGATACGCTTCTCTGATTCTTTCAGCTTCTTCCTGGATTTGGCAAGCTCTGAGGACTGCTTCTGAACGGAATTATCCATCGCTGCCTGCACAAACTCGTCCTCATTCTCCCTGACAAAGGAAATCATCTTGTTCAGTTCACCGAGTATGATCTCTTTCAGAACGATCGTCCTGATGAAGTGAATAGTACAGCCATTCTTATCCTTGGCGTAGGTTCCACATTTCAAATGCTCCTGATTGGCAGTCATGGTTGTCGCACGGCACAGATACAGCTTCTTTCCGCAATCGGCACAGTAGCAGATGCCGGAAAACGGATTGACTTCTTCGTGCTTTGTCGGACGGCGTTTATTCTTACGAAGCTCCTGCACCAGATCAAACTCCTGCTGGGAAATAATTGCTTCATGGGTATTCTCGAAGATCAGCCAATCCTCTTTCGGATTATCCACACGTTTCTTGTTTTTGTAGGACTTCACATGAGTGCGGAAATTGACTGTGTGTCCGCAGTATT
>JAKSQV010000073.1 GCA_024403935.1 Ruminococcus sp.
CTCTCTGGACTCTGGTGTATGCGCCTTCGGCGTTTTCATTTTTTTGTTATTATTATCAGCGCAACGCCCTCGGATATGCACAGCTTTATCCTGTCGTCCGCAAATCCATTGCTCGCGCCGATAGGAGACGAATTCTTCATGTCATAGTCTTCAAGCGGGTATTTCGTACCGTTCAGGAAGTCCACATGAACCCTGTCAGTCATGGCAAATACCGAAAAATAGCATTCATTCTGCGGCTTTTCGTAAATTTTTGTTCCGTCGTCGGGACACTGGAGCATAAGTCTGCTTTCTCCGCATATATCGAGCCTGCACCCGTGTTCAAGGGCAAACAGCATGGTCTGGATATTAGCGGCGGTATGCTCAAAACGTGAGCCTCCCAATGCGCCCCAGAGGTCTATTTTCCTGCATCCGAGAGCAATAGCCTTCCTCACGGCAAGGAGAGTATCCGTATCGTCCTTTTCAGGGACGCTTCGCAGTATTTCGCAGTTTTCAGGCAGTTTATCCGTGTATGAGTCAAAGTCTCCGACGATGATGTCAGGCTTTATCCCGTATTTCAGGGCATGGCGCAGACCACTGTCGGCACAGATGATAATATCAGCCGAATTCTGCATATCATCGGCAGTTTCACGGCTTATTCCGGGCATATCCCCGCCTGCAAAAATGATACAGCGTTCAGCCATTTATCTCCCACTCCTTGATCTGCTTAGCTTCCTCGTACATGGTCTTATAGCTTTCGTGGCGGCTTTCTGAGATAAGCCCCTGAGACACAGCCTCAACCACAGCACAGCCCTTCTCGCAGATATGAGCGCAGTCATTGAAGCGGCATTTGCCGATATATTCGTCCATTTCACGGAAACAGCCTGCAAGCTCCTCTTTGCGGATAATGTCATAGCGGTTCGTGTCGAACGTGGAGAAACCGGGGGTATCAGCGATATATCCGCCCTCACTGAGCTTATAGAGTTCAGCGGTACGAGTAGTATGCCTGCCTCTGCCGAGTTTTTTGCTTATTTCTGCGGTCGGGATATTCAGCGCCGTATCGACGGCATTCAGGAGAGTTGATTTTCCTGCGCCCGAATTGCCTGTAAAAGCGCTTATTTTTCCGATAAGCAGTTCACGCACCGCATCGATGGTACTGCTGTCATTATAGTCGATCCCGATGACCTTTATGCCTATTTTGCTGTATATTTCACGCACCTCACTGCCGTCGCCGAGGTCAGTCTTTGTGATTGCGACAACGGGGGTAATGCCCTTATATTCGGCAATTGCGATGAATTTGTCGAGTATCAGGTAATTCGGTGCAGGGCTGCACGTAGATACCACGAAGATAAGCTGGTCAAGATTAGCAAGGGGCGGTCGGATAATGGAGTTTTTTCTCTCGCCTATTTCGGATATAACGCCGTCGGTGATCGTCACATTGTCGCCGGCGCAGGGACTTACTCCTTTGTTGCGGAAAATGCCTCTTGCCTTGCATTCATAGATACCATGAGGGGACTCCACAGTGTAGAGTCCCCCTAAGCATTTTGTTATTATTCCGCTTGTAGTTAAGCCGCTCATCAATCGCCGTAACCCGGATACCAGAACCAGTTTCCGTTTTCGTCATACTGACCGTTGATGTAAAGCTCAGGTTCAACTGTTGAATTGCCGCTTGTATTGGCTTCAGTAGGTGTTTCCTGTGCAGGAGTATCTGTTACAGGAGCAGTTGTTGCAGCTTCTGTTGCAGGAGCGTCAGGCATACCGTCAACGGCACGGAATGCAGCATCAACGTCCTCGGAAATTGCTGAAACTGAACCGTTAGCGAAGTTAAATCTGTAAACACCGATGTTAGCTCTCTGGCTTGTTGTGAGGTTTGTAAGAACAACAGTAACTTCAACATTTTCGCCTGAACCCTTGATTGTCTGGGTAAGTTCGCTCATTTCAGGGATAAGAACGAGGTTAGCGCTCTGAGTATCCTGTTTGCCCTTTGAGTCTCTGAGGATAAAGTCGATAGCGAAACGTCCGTTTGCGCCTGATGGGAATGGTATCTTGAATGGAATTTCGCCGTCAGGAGCAGTACCGTCACTGATATAGAGGATAATTTCTGTACCTGACTCGACCTTTTCGCCCTTCTTAGGCTCCTGGTCAACGACAGTGCCTTCCTTTTCATAGGAAGCAACAGGTTCTGTCTTTGCAACGAGTCCCTTATAGCCTGCCATTACAGCGGCATCTTCGGCAGTTCTGCCTGTATAGTCTTCAACAACTATCTGTTCAGCGTTTGGTCCCATACTTACGTAGAGGATAACGGTTGTGCCTGTGTGAACTTCAGTACCAGCCTCAGGCTCGGTCTTGATAACGTAGCCCTTTTGCATATCGGGGTCGGAGGTCATTTTGACTTCGCAGAGGATATCACGTTCCTTGAGCTGATTTTTGGCAAGCTCCTGATTAAGACCGACGAGCTTAGGAATTTCAACGGTTTCCATACCCTTCGAGATAACGACTTTGAGTACATCGCCCTTATTGAACGGTTTGCCGGCTTCAATGCTCTGTTCGATGATAGTGTTTGCGTCATGTTCGTCATATTTTGACTCCTTGACTTCAAACTGGAGGTTATTGCCGTACTGGCTGACAGCGAGAGTGTAGTCTGTACCAACGAGGTCAGGCATAGTGAAATCTCCCTTGCCGCCGTCGCCTTTGAGGTAAGGCATGAGAACTGCTGCAATGAAGATGACAGCAACGACAAAGATAACGATAACAAGACCTGTGAGTACAGGAACTACCAGAGAAGAACGTTCTTCTTCCTCCTCCTCATCGTCCTCGTCGTCATAATATTCATCGTCATAGTATTCATCGTCGAGATAATCGGCAGGAACTTCATCGGCATAAGCAGCTTTTTTCTTAGAGCCGCCTGCATTTCTTGAAGGAGCGCCTTTTCTGCTGCCTGCCATTGCAGCGGCATATGCAGGAGTTTTTGATGCGTAAGCGTTCTTGACTTCTTCGGGACTTTCAGTCTCCACGTCATTTCCATATCCATCGGAAATATATTCGTCCATATCTTCACCTGTATCCTCAGTATAGTAGCCGAAAGTAACGGCTGGGTTTGACTTGAATTTTTCGATATCAGCTATCATATCGCCTGTTGACTGATATCTGTCGGCAGGGTCTTTTTCCATAGCCCTGAGAACGATCTCCTCAAGACCGTCAGGAATGTCGGGGTTGACAGCTCTTGGTCTTTCGGGAATGTCATGCATATGCATAACTGCGATAGCAACGGGGTTATCGCTGTCGAAAGGCTTTCTTCCGGTGAGCATTTCATACATCATAGCGCCAACGGAATAGATATCGCTCTTAGCGTCGGTAACGTTGCCGCTTGCCTGTTCGGGGCTGATATAGTGAACGCTTCCGATAGCCTGATCTGTAGCGGTCTTGCCCTGTT
>JAKSQV010000074.1 GCA_024403935.1 Ruminococcus sp.
CCTGCACCAAGTCAAATGTTTCCTGAGTAATGATAGGCTCTTGCGTATTCTCGAAAATCTGCCACTCGTCCTCCGGATTGTAGATGATCTTATGTACCTTGTAGGATTTCATCTTTGTGCGGAAGTTGACCGTATGACCGCAATATTCAAGCCTTTCAAGAATGTGGCAGATCGTCTGCGCACCCCAGCGATGCAGCTTGGCATTATGCCGTCCGTTATCTCTGCCCTGCGAGAGAGCGTAGGCAGTCGGCGTTGGAATACCTTGCTCCGTTAAGATACGGGCGATCTGCACCGGACCGTAGCCGTCAATGCAGAGCTTGAAAATCTTGCGTACCACCTCAGCAGCAGGCTCGTCAATTACCCACAGGTTTTTATCCGTTTCGGACTTCTTGTAGCCATATACAGGCGGACAAAGGTGCTTGCCCGACTGTCCCTTTGCCCTGAACACAGCACGGATCTTCTTACTGCAATCACGGGCGTACCAGTCATTAAATATGTTCTTGAAAGCAAGCAGTTCGTTCTCGGATTTGGCGGTATCCACGTTATCATTGATAGCGATGTATCGCACATCATAGTCGGGAAACACCATTTCGATCAGTTCGCCTGTTTTCAGATAATCACGGCCTAAACGGCTCAAATCCTTTGTAATGACCGTTGCAACCTTGCCGTCCTCAATGTCCGTCATCATCTCTTTGAAGCCATCACGCTCAAAAGTAGTTCCACTTACGCCATCGTCCACATAGAACACCGTGTTGCGAAAGCCGTTGTCATCGGCATACTTCTGGAGGATAGCCTTCTGATTTGTGATACTGTTGCTCTCACCGTCGAGCATATCGTCCTGGCTCAGACGGCAGTATAAAGCTGTTATCTTGTCTGTCATATTAACCTCACTTTCCGACAGGATACAGCAAGCTATTATCATTATAGCGCACCATATTTCTTTTTTCAATGCGCCGATATTCCAAAATCAAACAGCCTGCCTGTCCTGTTCTTGTCCGGATTCACCGAGTATTTTCTCATATTCCTCTGTGATGAGCCTTGCAAGTATATCACTCAGGCTCTCCCGAAAAGCTGGGTTAAAGACCGTTTTCACTCTGTAAGTCGTATGCCCGATATGATACTCGGACACGTTATCTGTTACCGCAACGGCGGCAGTTGTTGTTTCATTCATAGCGAATTTTCTCCTTTAGCTAATCTATCTATACGCTTTTAGGTTTGAGGGCTTCGCATTCTCTATCTTACCCTCGTTTGTTGTCTTTTTGTGCTGAGAGGAACGGCAGAGCCGTCCCCAACAGCTAATCGGTTTTAAGCAGTAATGCCTTTTCAAGCTCACGCCTGAGAGTGTAGGAATCACAGATACAATAATCTGCATAACGCCTGCAAACAATGTACTGAACGTCAAGCGGTCTGCTACGGAGCGTACCCTCCGTCATGTGCAGTATTTCAGCGGCGGCGGGCAGGAAGTGCATACACTTCTCACCCCTGTAATTCTCGTTCAGCTCACGGCGAAAATCAGCATATTCTTCCGAAGTTGCCTTCTTTAATATCTCGTCAACTTCTTCCTTATAATCAGCATCGTAGGCAAAGGTAATACGCTCATCGCTCACTTTGCCGTCGAACGGAATAGCGCTTGCGGTTAGAGCCAATGCAATATGCTGTCCCTCACTGGTATCGAGTGCAACATAATCCCTGTTCACTCTGCTGAAATTATCCTCACCGATCAGGTATACTTCATCGCTCAAATGTTGTCTCCTTTCTTCTGTTCTGCCTCATGTCCTTCTGTAAAGGTATGAGGGAAACTATGCCGAGCTGTATCGGCACTCGCACCCTTAATCATACTGCCTTTCTCAGAGGAACTGCTGTCCGAATCCTTATCGGACACACTGCCGTCACGGAGTTTTTCAAGCTCGTCAAGATCGCTCTCGATAGCAGAGAAAAGGTCTTTGCCACTCAGCTTGTACTTGTCAGAGAGAAGCATGATGTAGAGCCTGTTGTATTCCGCTTTGTCCTTTTCAAGCTCCTTTGTCTCGTCAGCGATAGTTTTCTCACGCTTTGCGATCTTCTTTTCGAGCTTTGACAGCTTGTCAGCGATCGAAGCTGTTGCCATAATATCACCACCATTCTATATTTTTATTGCCGAGCTGAATACACAGCTCCATACTAAAATTATAGCGCACTTTGGGATAAAAAGTCTATTCGCATTGCGCAAGAAGTTGAGTGCGCCATAAGACTTTTTCATTCGTGAAATTGTTATGGGGAAAATGAAAAAAGCTGTGGAGCGGAGTTCGCTCACACAGCTCAGATGATTATGGACTACCGAAAAAAGGAGTTAATCAATAAAACTCACCCTCATCACCTTGAATTACTGCCCCAAGAGCATCAGCAAGAGGACGAATAATATCTGCTGCATCATCATTGCGTGCAGCCAATGTAATCATGCCATCTTCAAGAATAAATACAGCATCACCGAAAGAATACATATCAAGATTAGGCACGGAAAGTACAATGCCTGTACGCGGATTCGTGGTTGAAATTTTTTCAGCTACCTTAACTCCTGCAACTGAAAGTAATTCTTCAGCAGTTATTGGATCATCTGCTCCATCCAACCAACTATCGCCTCTAAAAATGTGAAGATTATATGCCATTACAACCACTCCTTTACGAATTCAAATATTACTACAGCATTAACGAGTATGCGTAAAACTTACTCTAACAATATTATTATACCACACAACACTCGAAAAATCAACCCCGATTTTCATAAAACTGCCGCCGGGACTGCGCTGAAACTGCGCCGAGCCAGTATAGAATAATGATACCGTCAGCATAACCGCAGTCGCACAGCTCCAAATCACAGCGGAGCGTGAAATTTCGGGCGATAAAGCTCGAAATGAAACAGAGGGCGTGAAGCGCCCGACATATTTCGCAAGCACGGTATAAAGTATTACGATTACGGCGAATCGTAAACTTTATACTGCTTGTTAGGGGAAATTTCCCCTAAGACCCCTGAGAGCGATTGCAGAGCAATCGAAATAGAGAAATAAAAAAGAAAGAGGTACACAGAATGGGATTTTTATCAAAGCTGTTCAGCCATAAGAGCGTAGAGGAAGTCGCTGATGAAATAGCGAACACCTACGCCGAGGAAGTGCAGGCGGTTACCGCCGAGCAGACCGATACCGCAGGAGCAGAAACGGAACAAGTCAATATGCTTGAAGTGAGCGACACGGGCGAGATCGAGTATACTGAAAAGGCAGAAACCGAGCAGGGAGAATCACCACCGCAGGAGGATATACAGACCGCCGATCCAAGCGAAGTCCGTAGGCATATCATCACATTCAGGGTGAACGACACTGAGCTTGCTGCCATCAACCGCAGATA
>JAKSQV010000075.1 GCA_024403935.1 Ruminococcus sp.
GCCGACTGCAACACGGTGATGAACGCCGCCGTGGCAGAGGCTCTGCGTCAGTTTATGGACTTCTGTGGTGACAAGCCAGTGCTTGTCGCACATAATGCCAGATTTGATACAAACATGATAGATCAGGTATGTCAGCGAAACGATATCGAATTCCCATATACATGGGTGGATACTCTCGTGATGTGCCAGTCCATGCTGCCTGAAATGGGCAGACACAAGCTGAATCTTGTGGCAAAGCAGCTCAAGCTCGGCAATTTCGAGCATCACCGTGCTTCCGATGATGCGATAATGCTCGCAAAGATATTCATTGAGCTTACGGGCAGATTAAAGAATGAACGCTCGTTTTCAACTGTACAGCAGCTCAACATACTTGTTGACGAGATAGAAAAGAAAAAGCTCAAATACTATCACCAGATAATACTCGTCCGCAATCAGGCAGGACTAAAGAACCTGTACAGACTCGTATCATTAAGCAACCTTGATTATTTCTACAAGAAGCCGCTTATTCCGAAATCAGAGCTTATCAGGCACCGCGAGGGACTTATCTTCGGAAGTGCCTGTGAGGCAGGCGAGCTGTTCCGCGCAATGGTCGATCTGCGTTCACAGGATTTCATCGACAATCTTGCGAGCTTCTACGATTATCTTGAGATACAGCCGATCTGTAATAACGAGTTCATGGTGCGTGAGGGCGTTGCGCGTGATGATGAGGAACTGCGGGAATACAATTCAGATATAGTCAGACTCGGCGAGAAACTGGGTATTCCTGTATGTGCGACCTGCGATGTACACTTCATCGACATGAAGGACGCTATTTTCCGAAAGATAATCCTCACGACCATGGGATTCAAGGATGCCGAGAATCAGGCTGCCCTGTATTTCAGGACAACTGACGAGATGATGAAGGAGTTTGCTTACCTCGGCGAGGATAAGGCGAAGGAGATAGTCATCACTAATACAAATGCGATAGCGGATATGATCGAGGTAGTGCGTCCGATACCGAAGGGTACTTTCACGCCGACTATTGATGGCGCAGAGGAGGAGCTTACACGCATAACCCACGAAAAGGCTCATGAGATATACGGCGATCCGCTGCCGGAGCTTGTTGAGAAGCGTCTTGACCGTGAGCTCGGCTCGATCATCAAGCACGGCTTCTCTGTACTTTATATCATTGCACAGAAGCTTGTATGGAACTCCGTTGATAACGGTTACCTTGTCGGCTCGCGTGGATCGGTAGGTTCATCGTTTGTGGCTTCGATGGCAGGAATATCGGAGGTAAACCCGCTTCCGCCGCATTATGTCTGACCGAATCAGGAATGTAAGTACAGCGAATTCCTGCTTGACGGCGTATACGGCTCAGGCTTTGACCTTCCGCCGAAAAAATGTCCCAAGTGCGGAGCAGAACTTAACCGCGACGGACACGATATACCATTCGAGACCTTCCTCGGCTTTGACGGAGACAAGGCTCCGGATATTGACCTGAACTTCTCGGATGAATACCAGTTCTGGGCTCATCGTTATACCGAGGAGCTGTTTGGAAAATCAAATGTTTTCAAGGCAGGAACGATTTCTGTTGTCGCTGATAAGACGGCATTCGGCTATGTGAAAAAATACTGTGAGGACAACGGCATAACGCTGAACAATTCGGAAATGAACCGCCTTTCGATAGGATGTACCGGCATCAAGCGCACAACCGGTCAGCATCCGGGCGGAATGGTAGTTGTTCCCTCTGACTACGAGGTATACGATTTTACACCTGTCCAGCATCCTGCTGATACTGCGGATTCTGAGATAATCACCACACACTTTACTTTCAACTCCTTGCATGATACTATACTCAAGCTTGATGAGCTCGGACACGTTGTTCCTACGCTGTACAAGCATCTTGAAGATCTGACAGGAATGAAGATAAAGGATGTTCCGACTTCAGATCCCGACGTTATCCGTATGTGTACGGATTGCTCGGTTCTCGGAGTTACAGCCGAGGAAATTTTCTGCAAGACCGGAAGCCTCGGTATCCCTGAGATGGGAACCGGATTCACAATACAGATGCTCCTTGATGCAAAGCCGACAAAATTCAGCGACTTTCTCCAGATTTCGGGACTTTCACACGGTACCGATGTATGGCTCGGCAATGCGAAGGACCTCATAGATAATAATGTCTGCACCATTTCAGATGTTATCGGTACCCGTGATAGTATCATGACGTACCTAATCTATAAAGGCGTGGACAACAAAATGGCGTTCCAGATAATGGAGTGGACACGTAAGGGCAAGGCTCCGAAGCAGTTCACACCTGAGATTATCGAGATGCTCAGAAGCCATAATGTACCTGAGTGGTACATTGAGAGCTGTCTGAAGATAAAATATATGTTCCCGAAGGCTCATGCTGCTGCATACGTTATCGCGGCGATAAAGCTCGGCTGGTTCAAGCTTCACATGCCGCTTGAATATTATGCAACATATTTCTCTGTCCGCGGTGAGGACTTTAACGCAGAGCTTGCCGTACAGGGCAAGGATGTTGTACGGGCAAAGCTGACAGAGCTTCGTGAGCTTGGCAATGACCGCTCGAAGAAAGAGAGCGATCTGTACGATATACTGCTTATTACGAACGAGATGCTCTCGCGTGGATATGAGTTCCTGCCTATTGATCTGTTCAGATCGGACGCAAAGGACTTCCTCATTGAAGACGGAAAGCTCCGTATACCGTTCTCGGCGATGTCGGGAGTAGGTGAGAGCGCGGCAAAGGGTCTGTATGAGGCGGCTCAGAAGGGCGGCTTCATATCCATTGAGGAGTTTCAGGAGATGAGCGGGGCATCAAAAACAACAATAGATATGTTGAAAAGCATAGGAGCTTTTGGTGATTTGCCAGAATCTTCACAGATGAGCTTCTTTTAACTTGACTTTTTTATGGTAATATGTTACCATATTACCATAGTAGCACATTAGCAAACTAAAGTGAATGGGTCGGAGGTCGGTTTCATTATGAGAAATTACGATTTGATCACTCCCGAGGGCACAAAAGATCTGCTTTTCGGCGAGTCTGTCATACGCAGGAGCATAGAAGATACTCTCAGCAGCATCTTCAGCAAAAGGGGATATATCGAGATAATAACACCGGGACTTGAATTCTACGATGTTTTCAATCTTAATTCACGTTACTTCCCGCAGGAGAATCTTTATAAGCTTACAGACAGCAAGGGCAGACTGCTTGTAATGCGTCCTGATTCGACAATGCCTATTGCCCGTGTCGTAGCAACACGTCTGCGAGATGCAGTGCT
>JAKSQV010000076.1 GCA_024403935.1 Ruminococcus sp.
AAGGGGCAAGGTTGAATTTGATGATGTAGTATTCGGGTATGAACCCGAAAAGACAGTTCTCAACGGCATTTCGCTCTATGCAAATCCGGGACAGAAGATAGCATTCGTAGGCTCGACAGGCGCAGGAAAAACTACCATCACGAACCTGATAAATCGTTTCTATGACGTGCCTGACGGAAAGATACGTTATGACGGCATAAATATCAACAAGATAAAGAAAGATGACCTCAGACGTTCGCAGTCCATTGTTTTGCAGGATACACACCTTTTCACGGGTACTGTTATGGATAATATCCGTTACGGAAAGCTTGATGCGACCGATGATGAGGTTTATGCAGCCGCAAAGCTTGCGAATGCCGATTACTTCATAAGACATCTTGAAAACGGCTATAATACGATGCTGACGGCAGACGGCGCAAATCTCAGTCAGGGACAGAGACAGCTTCTTGCAATTGCAAGAGCCGCAATAGCCGATCCGCCTGTACTTATTCTCGACGAGGCAACAAGTTCTATCGATACACGTACAGAAGCGCTTATCGAAAAGGGCATGGACAGTCTCATGGAGGGCAGAACGGTATTTGTTATCGCACACAGACTTTCGACAGTCCGCAATTCGCAGGCTATCATGGTGCTTGAAAACGGCAGGATAATAGAGCGTGGCGACCATGATGACCTCATAGCACAGCACGGAAAATACTATCAGCTTTATACTGGTATGTTTGAACTTTCATAATAAATAAGAAAAGGGACAGTTTCGGCTGTCCCTTTAATTTATATTTTACTTTTTGAATTTAGCAGAGATAAGAGTATATCCATATGGTGGAACAACAGCGGTATCATTTTCAAATTTGCCGCATATCGGTTCAAAGTCGGTGAACAGATTGAAGCGTGAGCTGAACTCTGCAATATTGACCTCATCGCCGCTTCTGTTGATGATAACAAGGCAGTCCTTTTCGCAGGTGAAACCTGTACGTGTGAAGGCAACGAGCCTGTCATCAGCGATACCCTCACTGCTCATGAAGTATATTTTGCCGTCCTTCATATTCGGAACGGATTTTCTGACACGGCTGAGTTCGCTGACATAATTGATAAGTTCAGTGTCCTCACTGCCCCACGGGTAACAGCCACGGTTGAACGGATCTTTATATCCCTGCATACCTGCCTCGTCGCCGTAGTAGATACTCGGCACGCCCGGGAGGAAGAACTGGAGAGCCATAGCTGTTTTCAGAAGATTTTTGCCCTTCTGGTACTGTTCGGGAGTGAGCATATTGCCTGCCATCCAGTCTTTGCTCTTGTCGCTGCAGTCCTCGCCGCCGAGACGGTTTATTGCACGTTCGATATCGTGAGTTGATACGAAATTCATGAGCACATCGACAGTCGGCTTAGGGTAATTTTCGGTAATGGTCATGACTGAGTTTATCAGGTCAGACGTACTGCCGCCCTTTGCGTAGTTTATGATAGCCTCACGGAACGGATAGTTCATAACGGAGTCAAGCTGATCGCCGAGGAGATATCTTCTCTTGATGCCGTAGCTTTCCTTGTTGGAAGCGTCCTCCCAGACCTCACCGATAACGATTTTGTCGTTATTGAAATTCTTTACGGATTTTCTGAGATTATTGAGGAACTGGTCAGGAAGTTCGTCAGCGACATCGAGACGATAGCCTGATGCGCCAAGACCGAGCCAGTAATTGAGAACGCCCTCCTCGCCGCAGATGAATCGGGTATAGTTTTCGTTGTTCTCGACAACATTCGGGAGGGTATCGATGCCCCACCAAGCCTCATAAACTTCAGGGTATTCAATGAAAGTGTACCAGTCATAGAAGAAGCTGTCACGGGACTGATATGCGCCGAGTTCGGGATAGCGTCCGAACTTGTTGAAGTAGACGCTGTCTGCGCCCGTATGTGAGAATACGCCGTCGAGGATAATGGATATACCGTACTTTTCGGCTTCTGCACAAAGCTCCGAGAATTCCTCATTCGTACCGAGGAGAGGGTCAGCCTTCATGTAGTCTGCGGTATTGTAGCGGTGATTTTCGTGAGCCTCGAATATAGGATTGAGGTAGATGCAGGTCACGCCGAGGTCTTTGAGATACGGCAGTTTGGACTGAATACCTGCGAAATCTCCGCCGAAGTAGTCGTTATTCCATACATGACCGTTCTTATCGGGCTTGTAATTCGGAATGCCGCCCCAGTCGTCACGGAGAATACGTCCGTCAGGGATATTCTCATGTACCTTGCCGCTCTTGCAGAAACGGTCAGGGAATATCTGATACATAACTCCGCCTTTGAGGAAGTCAGGAGTATGGTAGTCTTTTTTATATACGGTAAGCTGGAAAAGCTCGCCGCCGCTGACAGAGCCTTCATGGTTATTCACCTTTTTGATGAAACAGCGTCTGCCGTTCTGGAGATATGAGAAGTAGTAGTAGTGGATATCGCTGTATCTTGCGTAATATTCGGCAGAATATGCGATGCAGTCCTCCTCCTCTGTAATCTCGTTCATGTTGATATAACGCTCTTTGAAACCTGTGCGGAAAAGCACGATAACTGGAGCAAAGTCAAGATGTATGTCCTTGCTGAGTCTGATGGTGAAGCGTATAGTTTCATTCTGTCTTACAGCTCCGAAGATAGATTTGTAGTTAAGATCCCATGCATCAAAAATAGGTTTCATATTTTTCCTCCGTTCTGTGGTTAAAGTAGTGTCGTCGGACAAAATTTGTGGGTAATTATTGCTTTACTTGCTTTACGGCTTTGTAGGGGACGGCGTCCTCGACGTCCCGAATTCCCGAACAAAACGTGTGACATATTCCGTCAGTCTGCGCCGAGGGGGATTACTGCGGACAATCCGTAAAGCTTTGCTTCGCTTGCTTTACGGCTTTGTAAGGGATGCCGCCCACGGCGTCCCAAATTCCCGAACAAAACGTGTGACATATTCCGTCGGTCTGCGCCGAGGGGT
>JAKSQV010000008.1 GCA_024403935.1 Ruminococcus sp.
TGTGTTGAACTTCAGGACAAAATGAGCCTGACATCAATGAATATGACGCGCAAATTCTCCGAATTATAAAGAATTTGCGCACCCCGAACATAGTTCGGGGCAATAACCGCTGGTCCGCGGTTACTGAGGACGTATTAATTATTATAACACAAAATGTGCATAATAGCAAGGGAGCGCAGAGAAAATCTCCATGTATAAACAAGTCCGTCATCGGGTTGTCGGTGGACTGTGTCCCCGAGGAATAATCCGAATTTTTCCGTCAATAATATCTGCGGAGGTGTTATACGTGAAGAAAAATCTGTTTTCCGATAACAAACAAGGTTCAAAGGGATTCTGTGCGGCACTCGGTATCAGTGCTGTAATGATAGGCTGGGCTTGCTGGTTTGCCTACGGTCAGAGCAGGAAGCTCACTGACGAGCTCACAGCCAAAAACAGCGTTTCCGAGTCGGAAGCTCCCGTAAACAAACGTGCATACAGCGTTCCGAAAACTACGACTGCCGTAAGGACAACTGTCCCTGTACGCACTGCCGTAAAAACAACGGTGACCGCCGCATCTGCACCTGCGGCAACTCTGCCTGCCGCATCGGTAAATATCAGCGTATCCGGGCAGGAGGAAGCTCATGATTCCGCAGCAAAGCTCTCCGACACGAAGCCGCCGCTCAAGGATATGAGCTTCATGATAACGGGCTTTTCCGGCAGTGAGCTTGTCCGCAACGAAACCACAGGCTCATGGCAGACACACAACGGCACTGACTTCGCGGCTGAGGTCGGCTCAGACGTATACGCTGTGTCAGGCGGTGATGTGACAGAAGTGAAGAATGATCCTGTATGGGGCATTACTGTCACCGTAGATCACAAAAACGGCTTTGTCACGCGGTACTGCGGGCTGTCACAGACTCTTGAGGTGCAGCAGGGAGATGCCCTTGCCGCAGGCGATCTCATCGGCACTGTCGGTAATACGGCTGACATTGAGAGTTCGCTCACACCGCATCTGCATCTGGAAATTCTCCACAACGGTGCCTATATCGATCCCATGAGCGAACTTACCTGAATTTACTGATATGCCGCTTCACGGCATAAAAATACCGAGCCTGTTATCACAGGCTCGGTAACTAACTTTTCGCTAAGGGAATCAGTTTCATTCTTCCCTACATATCAAAGCTGTGCGAGCTTCGAGAAGCTCTGCTTCAGGGCAGGATAAAGCTCACGGTAGAGCTGATAGCACCTCTCGTATTGCGCCGAATTCTCAGCATTCGGAGACTTGACCTTATCCGTGCGTGATATTGCTCCGCACGCCTCCTGCACACTGCTGTAAAGCCCTGCTCCGACAGCCGAAAGGATAGCCGCTCCGAGAGCAGGTCCCTCCTTTGATGTCGAGGTCTTGACATCACAGCCATACAGATCGGCAAGCATACTTCTCCACAGCGGCGAAGTACCTCCGCCGCCGCATACCATCATATCGCTGACGCTGACATTCATCTCACGGAACACCTCAATGCAGTCACGGAGAGAATACGATACGCCCTCCATTACAGCGCGTATCATATCACGTCGCGTATGCATAGACGAAAGTCCAAAGAATACTCCGCGTGCATCCGGATCGAGATGAGGTGTGCGCTCGCCCATGAGATACGGCAGATAAAACAGCCTGTTTGCACCTATCGGAACTGTTTCAGCGGCTTTGTCCGTGGGCCAGTATTCAGCCTCACCCATAAGCCTTGCAGTCTCCTTCTCGCTCATGCAGAAGTTATCACGGAACCACTTCAGCGAAAGACCTGCGCCCTGCGTAACGCCCATGACGTGCCATGCACCCGGAACTGCCGCACAGCAGGTATGCACTCTGCCCTTGCTGTCTATGGAGATCTCAGAAGTATGTGCAAAAACCACTCCTGACGTACCTATGGTCGTGAAAGCCCTGCCGTCCTCAACGACTCCCATACCGACAGCCGCAGCAGCATTGTCGCCTGCTCCGCCGACAACTATCGTGCCCTCGCAGAGTCCGAGCTCATCAGCCACAGACTTTGTGAGTGTACCCGTCACCTCACAGGACTCGTACACCTTTCCCAGCCAGCTTTGGTCTATCTCAAACGCAGAGAGCAGCTCGTCAGACCACTTTCTTTCAGGAACATTGAGAAGCTGCATCCCCGATGCATCACTTACATCGGTCGCGTACTCCCCCGTGAGAATAAACCGCAGATAATCCTTCGGAAGAAGTATATGCGCGATACGGCTGTATATCTCAGGCTCGTTGTTCCTCACCCACAGTATTTTCGATGCCGTCCAGCCTGTAAGTGCAGGATTGGCAGTTATCTCCACGATCTTTTCCCTGCCTGCAAGCGAGTTCATCTGTACGACCTCTGCTGCTGTACGCTGGTCGCACCAGATTATGCTCCTGCGGAGGACATTATTGTCCCTATCAAGCATTACAAGTCCGTGCATCTGTCCTGAAATGCCTATGGCTCTGACATCCTGCTTTTTCACGCCGCTCTTTGACATCACGGCTTTTATCGTATTTTTCATCGCATCTGACCAGTCGGACGGCTCCTGCTCTGCATATCCGTTCTTCGGCTGATACATCGGGTATTCTTCTGACGCGGAGGCGATCACAGTTCCCGTTTCGTCAAAAAGAACAGTCTTGGTACCGCTGGTACCGCAGTCAACTCCTATTATGTACGACATAACGTTCATTCCTTTCTGTGAAGCTGACCTTCTCAAAGGCTGAACATGATATTATTCATAATGGATTCAAGCATCTCCTGACGTCCGCTTCCGAGAGAATCCGTTACCTCTCCCTTTTCGAGAGCGTACTTCTCAAGCTCTGCAAAGCCGACCTTGCCGTCGATTATATCCTTGCCTATGCCTGTAGTCCATGAGGAGTATCTGTCCGCAACGAACTTGTCGATACGTCCGTCATCTATCATCTTCTGAGCTATTCTCAGACCGAGAGCAAAGGTATCCATACCTGCGATATAGCTGTGGAAAATGTCCTCGGGGGTGAAGCTTCCGCGGCGAGCCTTTGAATCGAAGTTCAGACCGCCGTTTGTAAAGCCGCCTGCCTTGAGCACCTCATACATACAAAGTGCCGCCTCGTACACATTTGTCGGGAACTGGTCGGTATCCCAGCCGAGGAGAGTATCTCCCTGATTAGCGTCGATTGAGCCGAAGAAGCCGTTATCGCGTGCAACACGAAGCTCATGCTGGAAGGGATGCTGAGCGAGGGTAGCGTGATTTGCCTCGATATTTATTCTGAAGTCCTTTTCAAGACCGTACTTGCGGAGGAAGCCGAGGACTGTCGCTGTATCGAAGTCGTACTGATGCTTTGTAGGCTCCTTAGGCTTGGGCTCGATGTAGAAGTCGCCCTTGAAGCCGATAGAGCGTCCGTATTCCACAGCCATGTGCATAAGACGAGCCATATTGTCGAGCTCAAGTCCCATGTCGGTATTGAGGAGAGTCTCATAGCCCTCTCGCCCGCCCCAGAATACATAGCCGCTTCCCCCGAGTCTGACGGTAGTCTCTATCGCCTTCTTTATCTGAGCAGCAGCGTATGCGAAAACATCAGCAGAGGGAGATGTTCCTGCGCCGTGCATATATCTCGGATGATCGAAGCACTTTGCCGTGCCCCAGAGGCACTTGAAGCCTGTCTCAGCCTGTTTTGCGCTTATGTAGTCGGTTATCTCGTCGAGCTTTGCGTTTGTCTCGGCGAGCGAGCCATACTCGGGAGAGAGGTCACGGTCGTGGAAGCAGAAATAGTCGATCGAGAGCTTGTCCATTATCTCGAAGGCCGCATCGACCTTTGCCTTTGCCCTTGCAGCAGGATCGGATTCGCCCCATGTCTTGTCGGCTGTGCCTACGCCGAACATATCAGTGCCGTCTCCTCCCATGGTATGCCACCATGAGAGCGCGAAGCGAAGCTGCTCGCGCATGGTCTTGCCGCCTATGACCTCATCGGGATCGAAGTACTTGAACGCCAGAGGGTTGACGGAGTTCTTTCCCTCGTACCTTATCTTGCCTATGCCCTTGAAAAATTCGCCCATGTTTATACACTCCTTTTCTTTTGAGCCTGTCCGTACGGATCGCAGGCTCTATATAGTACAACAGGGGCAAAACGTTTTACATTTGCCCCTGAGTATTTAAAGCCTTACGGCTTCTGAACATTAATTGTTAAGCAGATCTACCGAGAGAGAACGTGATTCAGTATCAAAATAGTCCTCAAGCTCCGCTACATAATAACGGAAGCATACCTTGCCGTTAAAGGTCATCACATCGCCCGAATCAGATACTCCGAGCTGTGCAAGCTGTGCATCCGAGAGGTCGCAAAGCTTTACGCTCGTATCTGAAGAAACAGTCCACAGAGGATTGCCCCATACGTCAACGTTCATATTATTGTACAGGCTGAAGCCGTCTGCGCTGAGATCGCTGAAGTATACCTTTTCTCCGATATTTTTGCCTGCATCAACAAGTATCTCATTTGTCGGAGAGAGAATGTAATATCTTCCAGAGCTGTCCCTGCCTATGCAGAAATGTTCGAGCTGTTCATCGGTGAGGTCATCAAGCTTGATAGCATCGACATCCTTGGCTGTCATTCCTATTTCAAGGAGATCATATACGTTTACATCGCTTATTTCGAGCGTGGTGTCATATTTGTATCCGAGTGCAGCTATCTCCGAACGTGTAACGTGTACTGCAATATCATCGGACAGTGCGTTCAGATCATCGGTTATCTCCTGACGTGTCTTGGTTTCCCAGTTCAGCTCTATGCTCTCGCACTTTGGACGTTCCATATAAACGACACGTTCCATATTCTTGAGAGTGAATGTAACGAACGGATATGTCACGTCAGCGTAGTTAGGCTCGATATAAACAGCAGTGCTGCCGTTCGAGCTGTCATCGGTATTGACTATCCTGTAACGATAGATGCCTGAAGGCGATTCGCCGCTCTTATATGTTTCCTGCTTGGAAGTGGTAACGAAAAATGACGTAAACAGGAAGTAGCCGAGCGCACCGAAGATATACAGCAGGAGCACGATCGTTCCTATTGCTGTCTTTGCACCCTCGCCTGCTCCTGAAAGCAGAAGCATCACTACACCCACTGCGATAACGGGGATGAGGATCTCCTTATGGTCGAAGTACATCAGCACCACCGGCAGCATTGCAGGCAGAATTATAAAGCTGCATATCCGTGTGACTATCTGTTTGCGCGTATACAGCATGAGGACCAGTGCTATGACAGATACTGCCGAGACGATAAGGGCAACCGATCCCTTTGATTCTACGTGTATATTATAGAATATCGAATAATAGCAGAGAAAGCAGACGCACACGGTATAAAGTGCCGCTATGACCGATACTATTCTCTTGGTCCAGACGTTATCAAAGAAAGCTTTCATTTTGACCTCCGATTGAGATGCTAATAAATATCCATATAGAATAATTATAGCATTTTCGGGAAAAAGATACAAGTCATTTTTTAAAGAAATAATTACTAAATGGTTACAATTTTCGCACAGGCCTATCTTCTGTTCCGCATTTTCATCTCTGCTTGCATTATTCCGCGTTTTATGTTATCATAGAAATACTGATACAAAGGAGAAATTATGGAAAAGAAACATCTCATCACACCTGCAAGAATCATATTCTGTCTGCTGTCGTTAACGATAATGGCAGTGATATTCACCCTCTCATGTGAAAATGCCGACGATTCATCAGAAACAAGCGGCTTTTTCACTAATTTCATCGTAAGATGTTTTGTAAGGAACTTCGACAGCTTCGCTCAGGAACGTCAGGACGAGATATACGGGAATATCAGCTTTATTATCCGGAAGTGCGCTCATTTCAGTGCCTATGCAGCTCTCGGCTTCTGTACGTCATGTACCGCCGGCAGACGCAGGCTGTTCACACGGGGAAGCCTCATCGCATGGGGAATATGCATACTCTACGCCTGCTCGGACGAGCTGCACCAGCATTTTGTACCGGGACGCTCATGCGAGCTGAGAGACGTAATGATAGATTCATGCGGTGCGCTCACGGGATTGCTCGTGTCAATGCTTGCAATGGCCGCAGCGGCGCATTTCATCAGAAACAAGCATAAAAAAAAGACTGCCTGACGGCAGCCTTTCTTTTTTATTCTTCGTCCTTACGAATTCCGAAAATAGTCCTGAGTATACCCGACAAAAAACGCGGGCTCTTTATCACTACGATCTTCAGTATGTATCCCTCCTTCAGTGATATATCATATTATATTCACCAAGGAGTTTTTCGTTACCGCGGCTGTATCACCAGTGCAACACCGCTGTCTATGGCAAGATGAGCTGACGTTCCGGTGATCTCGTTGCTGACACCGATGGGATACGAGCTGCTCATAGTGTAGTTCTCAAGCGGATACTTCACACCGCTCAGGCTGCGTATCTGCACAGTATCCGTGAACGCAAGCACCGAAAAATACTTACCGCCGTCAGAACGCAGATAATCGCGCTCACCTGCTCCCTGCATAAAGACAAGCTCATTTCCGACGAGTACCAGCTCAGCACTGTGATTTTGTGCATAGAGCATCGTCTGTAAGTTTGCAAATGTGTGGTCAAACCGCTCTCCGCCGAGAGCCCCGTAAAGATATATTCTTCCGAAACCGCGCTCTATCGCTAGTTTCACCGCAAGGAGCGTGTCCGTATCGTCTTTTTCGGGCTTGAAGCGGATGATCTCTGCTCTGCACGGAAGCTCTCCCTCAAAGGAATCGAAGTCTCCCATTGCTATATCAGGTGTCAGGCAGAGCTTTTCCGCATGACGCAGACCGCAGTCCGCACATATAACAGTTCCCTCGTGTGCCGCAAACCAATCACGGCTGACATTCCCGAGTTCGCCGCCCGCAAAGATATGGCAGATATTCATTTCAGCTCCCACTCCTTCAGCTGTTTTGCCTCATCAAACATCGCACAGTAGCTCTCATGGCGGCTTTTCGGTATTTTTCCCTCTGCCACAGCCGCTGTCACAGCACATCCCTTCTCACAGGTGTGCGAGCAGTCGCGGAACAGGCAGTTATCGGTGAATTCAGAGAATTCACGGAAACAGCCTGCAAGCTCCTCCTTGCGGATTATGTCATAACGGTTCGTCTCGAATGTGGAAAATCCGGGAGTATCAGCAATATATCCGCCGCCTGCAAGCTTGTACAGCTCCGCATGACGGGTGGTATGTCTGCCTCTGCCGAGCTTTTTGCTTATTTCGCCCGTAGCGATATTGAGAGTCGGATCGACCGCATTGAGAAGCGTGGACTTTCCTGCGCCCGAATTGCCTGTAAATGCGCTTATCTTCCCGTTCAGGAGTTCACGCACCTGCTGTACCGAAGCCTCATCGCTGTAATCGACCTCCACCGTCTTTATGCCGATCGTATCGTACACCTCGCGAACACTTCTTCCGTCGCAGAGGTCGGTCTTGGTGATGACGACCACAGGCTCAATCCCCTTAAACTCGGCAATAGCGATAAACTTATCAAGGAGAAGAAAATTCGGGGAAGGACTTACCGTAGACACAACGAACAGTATACGGTCAAGATTGGCAAGAGGCGGTCTTATGAGATAATTCCTGCGTTCTCCTATTGCAGTGATAACGCCGCCGCTGACGGTAACGCTGTCGCCCACGGCAGGACTTATCCCCTTTGAGCGGAACACTCCCCTCGCCTTGCACTCTAATATACCATCAGGGGACTCTACAGTGTAGAGTCCCCCTAAGCATTTTATTATTATTCCGCTTGTCTCAGCGATCACCATGTTTCGCCGCCTTGCTCGCCGCCTTGTTCGCCGCCGCCCTGCTCGGGACCGGTGCATACCCATACTTCAATTGTCGAGCCGGCTTCAAGCTCTGTTCCGACATCGTAGTTCTGCCACATGATAGCATTTGCATTGTAGCCGTTTTTAGGTCCTTGTTCAACTACGACAATGTTGAATGAACCGCCATATATGCTCTTTGCATAGTCAATGTCGACATTGATGAGATTAGGCACAGTAACTGTATCAGGTTCTTCAGGCTGAGTTGTCTCCTCCTGATGATAGCCGTCTACCTGACGCAGAGCCGAATCAACATCTCCGCCTGACTGTACTGTGGTGGTGCTGTCAGCGAAGTTGAACTTATACGTACCGATAGAAGCACGCTTGTTGTTATTGAGGTTAAGGAGAAGCACGTTTACGGTAGCATTCTCACCTGAGCCCTTTACCTCCTGAGTGATGCTCGTCTCCTCGGGAACGTAGAATGAACGTGTATCAACGCTGTCACGGCTTCCGTCGTCGTTTACGATCATGAAGCTGATAACGAATCTTCCGTCAGCATCAGACGGGAAGTTTACTGTGAACGGGATCACGCCGTCAGGATTTGTACCGTCGGAGAACTCAAAGAGTATCTCTGTACCTGTCTCGACCTTCTCACCCTTCTTGATGCTCTGCTTAACAACGGTGTTTTCCTTCTCGTAAGAAGCAACGCCCTTTGTAGTAACCTTGAGTCCCTTATATTCAGCAAGCATCTTTGCATCATCGATAGACTTTCCTACCCAGTCATCAACGCTTACCTGTCCTGCCTCCTCGCCCATGCTGACATAGAGAACGACAGTTGAATCCTTGTGGGCTTCCGCACCTGCCTCAGGCTCAGTCTTGATAACACGGCCCTTTTTCTTTGTGCTTGACGAATTGCGGACATCGCACTTGAGTCCCTTCTGTGTGAGCATATCCTTTGCAAGCTCGACATTCATATCGACCACATTGGGTACCTCAACGGTCTGCATTCCCTTGCTGACCTTTACCTTGAGGACTGCGCCCTTCTTGAACTCAACGCCCTCGGCAGGATCCTGCTCGATGATAACGCCGGGCTCAGCCTCGTCGTAGACCTCTCCGTCCTGCTTGAACTGTATGTTGTTGCCGTACTTTGCAACAGCATCATTGAAGTCCATACCGATAACGGAAGGCATTTTCCAGTCATTCTTCTGTGATGTATCCTTGAGCATATCCGTAAAGAGAAGGGATATGACGATAACTCCGACAATGATGACTACGACAACAGCCGCTGTAAGCACGGGGATAACAAGTGAAGAACGTGTCTCTTCCTCTTCTTCCTCCTCGTCCTCATAGAAGTCGTCGTTATTGTAAACGCCGCCGTAGGGCTGCTGCGGAGGATAAGCCTGCTGCTGAGCGCCGTACTGCGCTGCTGCACCTGCCTGTGCTGCTGCATAAACGGGCTGCTGGAACTGTTCCTGCTGTCCCTGAGCCGCTCCCTCGCGAGTGACTGACTGTGTATTGAAGAATCTGGTATTCTCGTTGTCGTCAGCATCCTCCTCAACGTAATAACCGAATGTTGTTGAGGGATCAGCCTTGAATTTCTCTATATCCGCGATCATTTCAGCGGTTGTCTGGTATCTGTCCTCCGGAGCCTTCTCCATAGCCCTGAGAACGATCTCCTCCAGACCGTCGGGGATATCGGGATTGATAGCTCTCAGACGATCAGGAATGTCGTGCATGTGCATAACTGCGATCGCAACGGGATTATCGCTGTCGAACGGCTTTTTGCCTGTGAGCATCTCATACATCATCGCACCTACGGAGTAGATGTCGCTCTTTGCATCGGTAACGCTGCCGCTTGCCTGCTCGGGGCTGATGTAATGAACGCTTCCGATAGCCTGATCGGTAGCTGTCTTGCCCTCCTCACGGGCAAACTTGGCGATGCCGAAGTCCATGACCTTGATAGTTCCGTCGCTGAACATCATGATATTCTGTGGCTTGATATCGCGGTGAACTATGCCCTTGTCGTGAGCGTGCTGGAGTGCGCGGAGAATCTGGATAACGAAGTGAACGGTATCCTTCCAGGTAAGTATCTTCTCCTCCTCGATGTACTCCTTGAGAGTAATGCCGTCGATGTACTCCATGACGATGTACTGGAGCTTGTCAGAAAATCCCATATCGTATATCTTGACGATATTCGGATGTGACAGGACAGCTACTGCCTTTGATTCATTCCTGAAGCGTCTCAGGAACTCCTCGTTCTCGGCATACTCCTTCTTGAGTATCTTGATAGCGACAGACTTGTTGTCGATAACATCGATGCCCTTATAGACCTCAGCCATTCCGCCGACGCCTATCAGCTCAGTTATCTCGTATCTGCCTTCAAGCTTTTTGCCAATGTACTTATCCATGGTCTTATCCTTCCTTCAGATCTGTTGTTCTTTTTGGAATATTGTAAGAGCTCCCCACCGCACGGCAGAAACAATCAGCGGCATATTCTGCCGATAACTGCACCTGTCTGACCTGCGGAACTGAGCTCCGTGGAATCTTAGTCCCAGACAACGGCTACCGTAACATTGTCACGTCCGCCCTTGCCGTTTGCAAGCTGAATAAGCTGATCCGCCATATTGTCGAGCTCCTGCCCGTTTATGACATCGTATATTTCCTCATCGGTGCAGTATCCCGACAGACCGTCGGAGCACAGAAGGAGGTGTATCTTGTCCTCATAATCGAGTATGAAGGTGTCCGTAAGGACCGCCTTTTCGACTCCGACCGCACGCACGAGCATGTGCCTCTGCGGATGGTCGTCTATCTCCGCCTCTGTTATCTTGCCCTGCTCAAACAGAAGTGCAGGAACATTGTGGTCAGTGGTTATCTGGTGTATACCGCTGTCTGTGATGAGATAGGCTCTGCTGTCGCCGACATTTGCGATAAACGCCTTGTCAGCCGTCACGAACGCTGCTACGCAGGTCGTGCCCATTCCGAAGTTTTTGAAATTGAGCCTTGCCTTTGTGTATATGACGGAATTTGCCGCAGATACAGCCGAGATCATGAGCTTGCGGATATCGTCGGTACTGAGGTTCTCGCTGTAGCCGTCAGAGAATCGCTGACAGAACTCGTCAATGGCTATCTGACTTGCTTCTCTGCCCGCACGTTCGCCGCCCATGCCGTCACAAACGACAGCAAGTACATTGTGTCCGAAGTATTCACATCTTACCGCATCCTGGTTTTCTTCACGCTTCAGACCGATGTCCGAACCGTATCTGAATCTCACGCATCCGCACCTCCGTTCTCTGTATCCTTTTTTGCGGCATCACGTCTGAGCTGACCGCACGCCGCCTCTATATCGCTTCCGAGAGTTCTTCTCACGGTCGCATTGATACCGCGCTTACCGAGACGTTTCGCAAAATCTGCGACCGCGCTCGAAGCGGTATGGAAATCTCTTTCTTTTACTTTGTTCACGGGAATAAGGTTCACATGGCAGTTGATACCTCTCAGCAGGTCTGAGAGCCTGTCAGCGTCCTTTTCCGAGGAGTTCACTCCGCTTATGACAGCGTACTCAAAGGTGATTCGCCGTCCTGTCCTGTCGATGTAGAAACGGCAGGCTTTGAGGAGCTCCTGTATATTATATGCCCTGTTGACAGGCATTATCTCACTTCTTGCCTCATTGTCCGAAGCGTGCAGCGATATGCACAGCGTAAGCTGGAGCTTCAGTTCAGCGAGATCGTATATCCTCGGCACAAGTCCGCAGGTTGAAAGTGAAACATGGCGAAGACTGAAGCCGTTGCCCTTCTCGTCCGAGAGTATCCGCAGGAACTTCACCACATTGTCGAAGTTGTCGAGCGGCTCTCCGATACCCATAAGCACGACACCCGAGACCTTAACGCCGGAATTTCTCTCGGTCTCGTATATCTGCATGAGTATCTCTGACGGTTCAAGGCTCCTTACGAAGCCTGCTATCGCAGAAGCGCAGAAGCGGCAGCCCATTTTGCAGCCGACCTGCGTGGACACACAAATGCTGTGCCCGTAGCTGTATTCCATGAGAACAGTCTCCACATAGTTCCCGTCAGAAAGCCTATACAGATATTTTACAGTATTATCTATAGAAGATTCAAGCTTTTTCTGCACAAATAGTCCATTTACACAAAAATATTCTTTGAGGTGCGCACGTAATTGGACAGATAGGTCAGTCATTTTGTCAAAATCAAAAATTCTTTTAACATGAAGCCACTGGTATATCTGCTTTGCACGAAATTTTTTCTCTCCGTGTGCTTCAAGCAGAGCTTCGAGCTCAGGCAGCTCAAGACCGAGAATATCTGTTTTTTCCAATTTCCGTTCCCTCCTTTTCTGCTATTTTGTGACCGCTCAGACCCTGCGTCTGAATTTCGCGGCAAAGAAGCCGTTTACCGACCTGTACGGAAGCTCGGTCCGTCGGTCGGAAGCTATACCCGTTTCAGGAAGCTCAACCGGTTCAAGCTCAGGATGCGCATGAAGCAGCCTTTCGCAGACCTTTTCGTTTTCCTCGCGCCTGATGGTGCAGGTCGAATAGACAAGCTCTCCTCCGACAGCAAGATAGTTCAAAGCGTTGTGAGCAATATTGTACTGAATCTCAGGCAGTCCGTCAAAATCGGAAATCTTTTTGTATTTTATCTCAGGCTTGACACTGATGACTGCAAGCCCCGAACACGGCACATCGCAGAGTATCTTTGTGAACTGCGGCAGGCTCGGTTCAAACCTGCGGGCATCTCCCGCAAAGGCGCGGACGTTTGAAAGTCCGAGGCGTTCGGCTCCTTCACGGATGAGCTTTACGCGCTTTTCGTGGAGGTCTGAGGCGAATATCTCGCCTTTGCCGTTCATCATCTCCGCCATGGTGAAGGTCTTGCCGCCCGGAGCAGCACAGATGTCGAGAACACGGTCATTCTCCGTCGGAGCGAGTGCCGCGCAGATGTACTGTGATGCCGCGCTCTGCACATGGAACCACCCTTTTTCAAAGGCGTCCGTATGTATGAGGTCGCCCGACACTATCCAGCAGTCAGGCAGTTCGTCAGATCGCCGTATATTCGAGCTGCCAAGCTTTTCGGAGAGCGAATCCACGAATTCCGCCTCAGTACACCTGAGAGAATTTCTGCGGACAAAAGCTCCTTCCCTGTTCCGACAGGTCAGCACTTCAAGAGCATCATTCTTCATAAGCTCACGCACAAGCTCCTCGGGTGCGGAGTATTCGATAGAGGTGCGTTTTATGGCATATTCAGGCAGGGTAAGCTGCTTGCCGTTGCGTATAAAATTGCGAAGCACAGCATTGACCATGCCTGCGGCACTGGTCTTGCCGAACTGTTTTGCAAGGTTTACTGATTCATTTACCGCGGCGTTATCAGGAACACTGTCCATGTACATGATCTGGTATATTCCGCACCGCAATATATTTATAATTTCGTCATCAAGCTTGTTGACAGGACGTGATGAAAGTCCGGATATAATGTGATCGAGCGTTATCCTGCGCTCGATAACTCCGTAGTACAGTGCAGCACAAAGCTTCTTTCCCCTGTCATCAAGGTCGGAGGAATCAAGACCTGCACTAAGCTGGATATTGGAATAGCTTCCGCTGCGGAAAGTCTTGCTCAGCAGCTTTACGGCAAGGTATCTGGGATCGTTCATCTTCTTGACCTCAGGAGCAGTCTGACAAGCTGCATAACTGATGTCACAAGAGCTACAACATAAGTCATCGCCGCAGCAGTCAGCACCTTTCGTGCGGGACGCAGCTCCGACTGTTCAAGAATACAGTCGCCTTCAAGCGTTTTCATAGCACGATGGCTGGCATTCAGCTCAGTCGGAAGTGTCACAAGCTGGAAAAATATCACTGCACAGAACATAGCTATTCCCAGATAAGTCAGGAAAGGCAGGAAGGTGAAAAGGCAGCCTGCAAGAAAAACGTAAAACCACAGTGATGAGCATATATTTACAACAGGTACGATTCTGCTCCTGATGACTATCGGCTTGTATTCCTCAGCGTGCTGGCAGGCGTGACCGCACTCGTGCGCCGCAACGCCTATTGCCGCAACCGAGGTCTGTCCGTAAACAGAATCAGAAAGGCGTATGACATTGTCACCGGGATCATAATGATCGCTGAGTTTTCCGCTGATATGCTCAATTTTCACATCATACAGTCCGTTGAGATCAAGTATGCGGCGCGCTGCCTGATCGGCAGTAATCCCGCGCGAACTGTGTACACGGCTGTATTTGCTGAACGTACTGTTCACCGCGATCTGTGCGATGAGCGGCAATATCAGCATTGCGATAAGGAGCAGCAGATCGGCAACATTTAACGACACTCCGCTGTAAAGTGCTATATTCATATCTGTACCTCCGTCAGTTCAGGATCTCTCCCTCTGTCAGTTTCTTTCCGCGGAGGAAATCCTCCGTCTTCATACGTTTCTTTCCCTCAGGCTGTACCTCAAGGAAAGTCACACATTTTCCGTCGCCGCACTTCACAGTAAAGTCTGCGGCACCTACTATTGCACCATTCTCGGCTTCAGGAGCAATTTTGTCCGAAATTGCAGAGCGGTACACCTTTATGCGCTTGCCCTCAAGCATTGCAAAGCCTGTAACTCCTCTGATGGTATTGTGTATCTCGGCAGCCGTTTTCGAGAAGTCGAGCGCACTCATCTCCTTGCGGATCATCGGAGAGTAACAACTTTCGGAATCGTCCTGCTTTTCAGGAGAAAGCGTACCGTCCCCTATCGACTTTACCGTATCCATGAGCACTTTGCCTCCCAGCTCCGAAAGGCGCGAATACAGTTCCTCATACGTCTCGTTTTCGCCGATCCTCGTGCTTCGTCTGATGAGCATATCGCCCGTATCAAGCCCCTCGCTCATCTGCATGGAAGTCACGCCCGTTTCGGTCTCGCCGTTCAGTATCACCCAGTTTATCGGAGCAGCTCCTCTGTATCTCGGGAGCAGTGATGCGTGGATGTTGATACATCCGTAACGCGGAAGCTCAAGCACCTCCTTCGGCAATATCTGACCGTAGGCTGTGACTACTATCAGATCAGGAGCAATATCGTGCAAAATACGCAGGCTCTCCTCGGCATCCTCGCCCTTTCTGAGCGAGAGCGGCTGATACACTGGTATGCCGTATTCCTCCGCTGCTGCCTTGACGGGAGTGGGTATCATCTTGTATCCCCTGCCCTTCGGCTTGTCGGGCTGAGTGAAGACCGCCGCTACCTCGCAGCTGCTCTCAGCGAGTCTGCGAAGACACGGCACCGCAAAATCGGGAGTACCCATGAATACTACCTTCATATTATTCCTCCTCGGGAACAAAAAATTCTTCTATTATCTCAGTAAACACATGACCGTCGAGGTGGTCATTCTCGTGGCAGGTACACTGCGCTCCGAGGTCGGTGAAATCGCGCTCGAACCAGTTTCCGTTCCTGTCCTGAGCCTTGAGGTGAACGCTCTTGGGACGTGTTACATATCCCCACACGTTCGGACATGACAGACAGCCCTCCTGAACGCGCTGACTGCCCTCTCTCTGCGATACCTCAGGGTTTATGCACTCGAAGCTTCCCTCGTCAAGATGCATGATGAAAATGCGTCTGCATATACCGACCTGCGGTCCTGCAAGGCCAAGTCCCTGTGCCTTGTCAAGAGTCTCGTGCATATCGTCAAGAAGGACAGCAAGCTTCTCGTCAAACTTTTCAACAGGTCTGCAAACCTTGTGAAGGACCTCGTCCTTATCCGTAAGAATATTTCTCAATGCCATTGTTATTATCCTTTCTTATTCCTTAAACTCCCACATCGCCGTTCATATCGGCACTGAAGGCTGTATTTCTCATTTCGGGGAGCTTTGCGCCCTCTGTCAGTATTTCCCTGATGAAGCCGCGCATCTCCTGTGAATTCTTGCATTTCATTATTATACGATAGCGGTATTTCCCGCCGAGCCTGCCGTACGAAGCCCTTACAGGACCAAGCACACGAACAGGCGTTTTCGGCTGCAGCAGGCGGAGCTTTACATTCATCAGCTCAAGCACGGCATCCGCACCTCGTTTTGTATCCGCTTCGGAAGCTCCTGCAAAGCAGAAAATGCACATATCGCATATCGGCGGAAATATCATTGCTCTGCGAATGGCTATCTCCTCTGTGTAGAAGCCCTTGTAATCCTGCTCTGCCGCAAGATTCATCACATAATGATCCGGCATGAAGGTCTGGAGTATCGCTCTGCCCGAGCGTTCACCGCGTCCGCCTCTGCCGACCACCTGTGCCATGCGCGAGAATGTGCGCTCATAGCTGCGGAAGTCGCCATTGTAGAGTGCCTTGTCCACGGACAGCACTCCCACAAGCGTAACATTCGGAAAGTCAAGCCCCTTGCCGATCATCTGAGTGCCTATCATAATATCGTATTCGCCGCTTCGGAAATCATCGAATCCCTTTTCGTACGAATACCGTGAAAATGTCGTATCCGCGTCCATTCGCAGGATACGCGCTTCGGGAAAGAGCTCGTTCAGCTCCTCCTCAAGCTTCTGCGTTCCGAAGCCCATACGCTTGAGACGTTCCGAGCCGCACACAGGGCAGGTTTTCGGTTCGTCACCTGCATAGCCGCAGTAGTGACACATCAGCTTGCCGTTCTTCTTGTGGTATGTCAGCGGCACCGAGCAGTTCGGGCAGTATATCGGCTGGAAGCAGTCCACACAGCTCGTTATTGTATGGTATCCGCGCCTGTTTAGAAGCAGTATGCTCTGCTCTCCGCGGCTGAGATTTGCATTTATCTCGTTCACGAGCTGACGGCTGAATTCTGATGTGTTGCCCGTCATCCGCTCCTCGTTCATATCGACTATGCTCACCTTCGGGAGCGGATTGCTGCTGTATCGCTTTTTCAGCTCTATCAGCCGGTAAACTCCGCGTTCCGCGAGGTAATAGCTTTCAATGCTCGGAGTTGCCGAAGCAAGGAGCAGCACTGCGTTGTGACTGACGCATCTGCGCTTTGCTATATCATGGGCAAGAAAACGCGGTGAGCTGTCGGATTTGTACGAACGCTCACCCTCCTCGTCAATGATTATCAGTCCTATATCGGTAAGCGGGGCAAATACTGCGCTTCTCGTGCCGACCACGATATCCGCATCGCCCCGTTTTATCCGTTTATATTCGTCGAGCCGCTGTCCGAGCGACAAGCCGCTGTGTATCACGGCAACGCGCTCACCGAACAGAGAACGGAATCTCCGCATTACCTGCGGAGTAAGACCTATCTCGGGAATGAGCATGAGCACCTGCCGTCCGAGCGATGTCGTATCGTATATCAGCTTCTCAAAAACTGAGGTCTTTCCGCTTCCTGTGACACCATGAAGCAGAAAGACTGCCGCCTTCTTTTCATTTATCTGTGCAAGCACTTCGTCGTGAGCAGACTGCTGCTCATCAGAGAGAACAACGTCCCTCGGATCAGCATGACCGTCAGAGCCGTCCTCCACGCCGCGAAGCACCTCCATATCATATTCCTCAGCCGCTCCCGAAGCTGCAAGCCTCTTGATTACCGCCTCAGTAAAGCCGCACATATAAGCGGTCTCCCTCACGGAAGCCGCACCGTATTCGCTGAGGAACTCTGCCGCCTTTTTCTGCTTCGGCGTAAGGTCAAAGCGTGACGGGTCGGCAAGGTAGCTGTCAGAAAGGCGAACCATTCTCACAGAAGCATCGCCGACATTCTGACGGAAGACATTATTGGATAATATCGCTCCCGCATCAAGCAGCTCGTCAACCGGATGTCTGCCTTTTTCTTCAATGAAGCCTTCAAGCAGAGCTGTAAGCTCTCCGCTGTTTTTTTTACAGCGGAGCGTTTCAAGCAGCTCGTCAGCCTCAGGGCTGAGCACAGCAATGTCTGCGAAGTCACCGACAAGGCTGAATGTCTCCTTTGCCCTGACTCCCATTCCGGGCGGAAGCATGGTCTTCACCGCATCAAAATAGGTGCAGAAGGTCTGCTCGCGGAGATACTCCGCAAGCTTCATCAGCTCATCCGAAATGACAGGTTCATCGTCTATCTGCGCGATTATCGGCTTCAAAGCGGAGGCATCCCCCTCGCTTAGCCGCATTACCACACCTATCCTGCGTCTGTTGCCCCTGCCGAACGGCACGAGCACCCTGCAGCCCTCTCTGAGCTTTAAATGCACGGGAACCGCATAGCTGAACAGCATATCAAATGAATACGCTGTACCGCTGACAGCCGTTTCGGCAATAAGAGACATCTTATTCCTCGTCTGTGCTTACAATCTTGCACTTGCCGCTTGCGAGTTCCTCAACAGCGGTCTTTACGGGCTTTTCCTCAAGTGTCTCGCCATTCTCGTAAAGCTCCTCCGAGATCTCTCTTGCGCGTCTTGCAACTGCGATAACGAGAGAGTAGCAGCTCTCGTTCTTTGAAATGATCTGATTTACTGCTGGTCTAAGCATTTTTTAACACCTCATCTATAAATTCGCTCTGTGAGTCTGAGTTCAGCCTTTCCGCGCGTGTTACCGCGAAGAAGTCGCTGACTGCATTCTCGAGAGCATCATTGACTATGATATAATCGTATTTCGGAGCATAGGTCAGCTCCTCGTAAGCGGCGGCAACGCGCTGGGCGATCACCTCTTCTGTCTCTGTGCCGCGCTTGTGAAGGCGGCGGCTGAGCTCCTGCACCGACGGCGGAGCGATAAACACGAGCAGTGCGTCAGGACGAAGCCTGCGTACGTTCATGGCACCCTGCACCTCGATCTCAAGAATAACGTTTATCCCCTTTTCAAGGTAAGGATCGACCTCAGACTTGAGCGTACCGTAATAGTGATCGCAGTAGCCTGCGTGTTCCACGAATTCATCGTTTTCTACCCTTTTCTCGAACTCCTCGTTGGAGATGAAGTAATAGTTTACTCCATCGATCTCGCCCTCACGCGGTTGGCGTGTAGTAGCCGACACTGAACAGCGGAAGCTTTCATCCTTCAGTATCTCAGTGAGCATTGTGCCCTTTCCGCAGCCCGATGGTGCGGAGAACACGATAAGTCTTCCTTTATTCTTCATTATCCGTATCACCTGTCCCGTTTATTCTTGCCGCAAGAGTCTCGGTAATGAGCGAGGACAGGATTATATGACCGCTGTCCATTACTATGACCGCTCTTGTCTTGCGACCGTATGTTGCGTCAATAGCCCTGCCGTCGTCTTTAGCCTCCTGTATCAGGCGCTTTATCGGGGCGGAATCGGGACTGACTATTGTTACTATCCTTGCTGCGGATATCATATTGCCGTAGCCGATATTTATAAGTTTCATGGCTTACTCGATATTCTGTATCTGCTCGCGTATCTTCTCTATCTCAGCCTTCATGTCCACAACTATCTTTGTGATGCTGAGATCCTGAGCCTTTGAGCCGATGGTATTGACCTCGCGGTTCATTTCCTGAACGATGAAATCAAGTTTTCTTCCTATTGCTTCCTCCGAGCCGAGCATCTCTCTGAGCTGGGAGATATGGCTCCTCAGGCGTACCGTTTCCTCGTCCACAGCGATCTTTTCGGCAAATATCGCTGCTTCCGTGATGATACGCTGCTGATCTATGTCCTTGCTTTCAAGTATCTCGGAGAGTTTCTGATAAAGCCTTCCGCGGTAGTTCTCAACGGTTTTCGGAGACTGCTCCTCGACCTTTGCGACCATACCGAGTATCCCTTCAGCCTTGTCGAGTACGTCTGCACGGAGCTTTTCGCCCTCTACGCCGCGCATTTCAACAAATCTGGCAAGTGCCTCCCCTGCTACCTCAGATACATCGCTCCACACCTGCTCCTCGTCATCGGGAGCCTTCTGTATCGTGAATATATCGGGCAGCTTGATGAGCTTTGAGAGGGTAAGATCGTCCTCGGCATAAGCTCCCGAACCGCTTTCGCTGTACTTTGCATTGATCTCGCAGCCGAACTCCTTGAGGACCTTGAGATACTCCTCGGCAAGTCCCTTGTTTATCGCAACGACAGTATCTCTGCCCTCGATATTGCTGATCGTGACATTGACCTCGACCTTGCCTCTTGATATGCCGCTTTTCAGCATTGCCTTGAGCTTTTCGTCGATATAGTTGTACGTGCGCGGAATACGTGAGGAATATTCATAGTATCTGTGATTGACCGAACGTATTTCAACAAGTATGTCACGGCCGTTCAGTATCTTCTGAGCTCTGCCGTAGCCTGTCATGCTTCTAACCAATGTCTGTTTCGCCACCTTTTCAGAATTTCATGCATAATATGCCTCTTTCGAGCGATGACCCGGCTCTGATATGGGCACACCTATGCTATTATATTATTATAGCACATAAAAAAGAATAATGCAAGTGTTCCGACATAATATCCGCACTGTTTTCACAAAAAAGCACTCCCGCATTGCAGGAGTGCTTTAGCTCTGTATTTCCGTTATTTAAGGTTCGGAGAAAGCTCTGTAAACTCGCAGAGAGTTGTGTATGCCGACATCATCGAATCATTGCCCGTGATGAAATCCGAATCTGTATATGTGCCTGTATATTCGCCGTTGACGAACACATAGCACTCAGTGCCCTCGCCTGTCGGTACAAGGTCAACCTTTGACTCCTCACCGCTGCTGAGGACATATCTTGCCGAGAATACAGGATCGGCAAGCTCGGGATCAGCTTCAACATCTGTACCGGTGATACTGATATACGAGAAGCTGTTGTAGAAGTTCGTGAATATATTCTTTATCTCGGCTTTTGACAGGTCGATGGATGTTCCGCGGCATTCGGCGGTATCAGCACCCGCATCGATCGTGAACAGGTCCTCCGCTTCGCCGCAGCTGAACTCGAATTCACTGATATTATACATATTTGCGCTCTCAACATTCTGCATGATGATGTCATAGATATCATAGTCAATGAAGTCAAGATCACTCGAATAAAAGAGTCCGACAAGTCCTGTGTCCTTGATAAGAACATGGAACATATCCTCATTGCCTCTGCCGTGGCGGCTCACGACAAGCGTATGCGATTTGCCGTCAGTTCCGCTGACAGTCAGCTCGGCATACGGATCGTCAAGCCCGTACTGTGCGAGGTCGGTGGCATTCTCCTCAAGTATCTGTTCCGCAGTCAGACGAGTCAGCACCGTCGTCATTGTTGACGGGCGTGTCTGATTGACAGTAAGGAGCTTATACTTTTCGGGGAGTATCCAGCGTCCCGTAGAGCGGTCAATAGTAAGCTCGAAAGCCGTCTTGCCTCCGCGCTTTACCTCTATGCCCGTGATCTCCTCCTCGGAATACGGGATAATACTGCTGTCAAGGAGGTCAAATCTCGTTGTGAGGAGCGAGGATATCTCCGATGACTGAACAGCATATATCTTGTCTTTTCCCTCAACCATTACATAGTAGTAATTGCCCGTGGGACTTGCATCACCGATGTAAAGCGTATTGATGCTTCCGCCGTCATATACGGTGATGATACAAGGCTCATCGAGGCCGTACTTTTCCTTGCCCTCCTTGTCAGCGATACCGTAATTGGTATCAGCTTCAAGGTCACTGATAGTCGTACAGATGAGCTGAGCCCTGTCCTGTGCGACACGGAAGCTGTTTCCCGAATCGGGAGCATTCACCCATTCTTCGCCGTCAAGGACGAGGGTGTAGCTGCCCTCATCGCTCTCGATCTCTATCTTGCCGATTTTGTCGGAGTCAAGGTCAAAAAGGCAGTTCTCTGCGAGTTCCTTCGACTTCTTCTCCTTTTCCCTGCTGTCGTTGTTCTGCACCCAGAAGAACGCACCGGCAGAGACAGTCGCCGCTGCGGCAAGGCTTATGACTGCGATAATACCTTTTTTCATTAAGCATATCTCCTTCTCAGCCATACGATCAAGCCGACAACAGCAATTACAACAGGAATAATGAAGAATAACCTGATAGTACGTGAAGCTTCCGCCGCATCTTCAAATTCAAGCGTATCATAGGAGTTGAACTTCGCGCCTATTCCCATATCAATGTCGCTGTTGTAGAGCCATGTGTTCGAGAAAAGTGTGAGCATTCTCGTACCTGTTGTGGCGTATGTCAGGCGGTCGTTGCTTATGGCATCATCGTTACCGATGAGATAAAGCTTTGCACCTGTCTGCTTGTTGTAGGAGTAGTATCCGAATACAAGCGGCTCGCCCGAAAGTGTCTCTGCGACCTCCTCGGTGTCGGAATCGCCGCCCATAGGTGTGCTGACAGTGGTAAAGGAGTTCTGCTCAGATGAGAGTGAGCGGTTTTCGATAATCGAGAATTTCTCTATCTGCTCGCCTGATGTTGTAAGCTCAAAGAAGCTTCTTGTATTGGAAACGTAGTCGTATATTCCTGCTTCGTTGTCCTGAAGCTTGGTATTCAGGTCAGTAGTGAGGTCTTCGGTAGCCTCGGCACTCGGATAGGGATATGAGACCTTGATGAAGTGCTCAAGTATCTTTTCGCGTTCCGCAATAATATCCGGCTGGTCGGTAGTCGCATAGAGCATTTCCTCCGGGAGGATATTGCTTGCTATTGCAACGTTTGCCTGAAGAGCCGTGCTTTTTTCAGTCACGGTGTTGTAGTGCATACCGAGCTGGAACACTGCAAGTAGTGCTTCGATATTCTTGAATCTGCCTCCTTCCTCGGTGGGAGGAAGTATCATCGAGACAGCTCCGCCGTTATCCACATAAGCTTTCAGCTTCTTGTAATCGGAATCGGTGATGTCCTTTTCGGGAGCAACGAGATATACTATCGCAGTGTTGTCGGGAATGACTTCGACCGTATTGAGGTCAAGCTCCTCTACGCTGTAGTTGTCAGCCTTGACAGCATCGGCGTAATCGGAATAATCATCAAGAGTCCTGCTTCCGTAGCCCTTGAGGAAGTATACAGTAGGAAGGCTTCCGCCTGTACAGAGCTCGATAGCACCTGCGATCAGCGCCTCGCCCTCATAGACGAGTATATCGTTTGAATCGGTAGGGAAGCATCTGATGAACGAGATCTTCTTTGTAACATCGCCGCATTTGATGAATATGTCGGCAGGATTCACGCTGAGCGTGCCCGTCGGATCGAGGCTCTCAGCCAGCTCTACATCCTTGTTGGGATCAAAGCAGGTAAGTGTGATGTTGTCGCGCTTTTCAAGCTCTGTGAGCGTGTGATAGAGCGGCAGGTACTTGGGCACTTCCTGCAGGTCGTTGAGCTGAGAGAGGAAGTAGACATCAATGTGCTTGTCGGAATTCTTGTCAAGGAGCTGCTTGGTGATCGGGTTGAGCGTGTACTGTCCCGACGGAGTCATATCGAACACCTTGTCCTTGTAAGCAAATATCATATTGATCGGTATGAATATCAGCAGTATGAGTATTGCGAGCACGATAGCGAACGCGCCCGAAAAATCGAATTTTTTCTTTTCCATTTCAGATTACCCCCTTTTCCAGCGTCTTCTCTCAATGGCGATATAGTTCCACGAGAGACAGATGAGTATAGCCGAGAGGAAGAACACAAGATCAGAGAGCCTGATGAAGCCCTGTGAGAAATAAGCAAATCTCGGCTGTGCCGCAAAAGCATAGAGGAACGACTGGAGCTTCGGGTACTGCATGATGAAGTCAGTGCGTGAGAAGTCGTCGATGAACAGGAACACGAACATGATTATCTCGCCGATGATGGCTGCGATAATGGAGTTCTCGGTGAAGCTCGAAATGAGCATTCCGAGTGCAATGAACATCGCACCCCATGCGAAGAAGCCGATATACGCGCAGATAAGCTGGCTCATGACAAGTGTGCCGTTGAGATAGGTGAATATCGGGAAGAACGACGAGCCTGCGATCATGAACAGAAACACAGTCAGGTTGGCAAGATACTTGCCGAGGATTATCTGTATCACTCCGACAGGCGAGGTCATGAGCAGCACCTCTGTACCGAACTTGCGCTCGTCCGCGAACGTTCTCATCGTGAGTATCGGGATAAGGAAGATAAAGAAAAAGATGACATTGTAGAATATGTCGGGGAAAGTAAACTGGAGCACAGGCTGTTCAAGGTTTCCGAGTGCGTTGTTGAACATGATAGTGAACAGGAACATGAACAGTGCCGTTATGACGTATGCGAACGGAGTGTAGAAGAACGACTGCAGTTCCTTTTTATATATTGAAAACATTATTCTTCGCCCTCCTTTTCTTCGCTTTCATCGGACTCACTGTCCGCCCCGTCTTCTGCTTCGGGAGGCGTTTCTTCAAGCAGCTCGAGCAGACCATGCTTATCTGATGATCTGTTTATCATATCTACGAATACAGCCTCAAGGTCGGGCTTTTCGGTGTATATTTCGGATATCTGTATGCCGTGTCCGATAAGCTCGGACATGATCGCGTTCTTGGTATCGTCGCCTGCATCTTCCTTCAGCTTGACTGCAAACGAGAAGAAATCATTGCCCTCGGCATCTATGGAGACGATCTCGTCAACGCCGTCTATGAACTCGATGACGTTTGAGGCTTTTATTCTGTCTCCCTTTATCTTTACGTGGAGAGTGAGGCTGCCGCCGAGCTTCTTTTCGAGGTTTTCAATGGTGTCAACAGCCTTTATGTCGCCCTTGTTTATAATTACTACTCTGTCGCAGACCGCGCTGACTTCTGAAAGGATGTGCGAGCTGAAAATGACGGAGTGCTCCTTCTTGAGGTCCTTGATGATGTTTCTGACCTCGATGACCTGATTCGGGTCAAGTCCGACGGTAGGCTCGTCAAGGATGAGGAACTTGGGATTTCCGAGCAGAGCCTGTGCAAATCCGACACGCTGCTTATAGCCCTTGGAAAGATTCTTTATGAGCTTGTCCTGAACATCCTCGATCTTCAGCAGCTTCATTACTCTGATGATCTCGCTCTTGCGTTCCGAAGAACGGATACGCTTCAGTCCCGCACAGAAGGAAAGGTATTCCTTGACGCGCATTTCGGGGTAAACAGGCGGTATCTCGGGAAGGTAGCCTATGTTCTTCTTTGCGGCGACAGGATCTTTGGAAATATCGCTGCCGAAGATGGTGACCGTTCCTGCCGTCATGGGCAGATAGCCTGCGATCATGTTCATCGTGGTGGATTTGCCTGCGCCGTTAGGCCCGAGGAATCCGAGAATCTCATTATCGTTTATCGTAAAGCTGATATTGTTCACAGCACGGTTGCTGCCGTAATACTTCGTGAGTTTATCAATAGTGATCATGAGGTAATCCTTTCTAAATATAGTATAGACTGCCACTGAAGCTCTCAGGGCATACTGTCACATCATACCTGCTTATTATTACAGAAGGATGTGAAAAGCACGTGAACGATTTATGAACAATCCGTTAAATAAAGAACTGTAAAACCCAACCGTCAACGCGGCAGATTCGGCGTAGAATCCAGTAAATACGGCTAACTATAAAAACAATTATATTATTAATCAATGATTAACACATACAGTTTTGCTGTCAAAAAGCAGGTGGGCAATATATACAAAAATGGCTTCGCTTATGTGTGCATTGCAACAAAAAAGCAAAGGGCAAAATGTGAAAACAGTTCAAACTGTTGACATGCCCCGAAAAACAGAATATAATTATTATGAAAATAGTTTGAGAATTGTGTGTCCGCTTCGTGGAGCGGCATACAGTGTACGAGGTATTTTCGTATACGTTTCTGCCCGACAGGGTGGGAAAGTTTTTCCATTTTTAAACCATATTATTTTATGAGAGGGGTTAAAAAACAATGATAAGCAAAAAGAACAAGGCACTCTGTGCCGGCGTACTTGCTGCTGCAATGTCCGCTTCAGCTATCGTTCCTGCATTTGCTTCAGCTGCCAATGAATATGCATCTGAAGGCGGTGCAAATGAGTCCTATGCTAAGATGTTTGAGTCTCTTTATGATGACGTTATCACAAACGGTCAGAAGAGCGGCTACCTCAGCAAGAACACTAACGGTTCCGGTTCATTCGGTATTCCTTACCATGCAGTAGAAACACTCTGTGTTGAGGCTCCTGACTACGGTCATGAGACAACATCTGAGGCTATGTCCTACATGGCATGGGTAACAGCTATGCACGATGTACTCGCTAAGAAGGGCTATATTGACGGCTCTACAGGCGATCTCCAGAAGGGCTGGAAGACTCTTGAGGCTCTCATCCCCGGCTGGTCTGAGAATGCATATCAGGGTGAAAAGGGCAAGATCGACTACAGCTCGCTCTGGAAGCTCGAAAAGGTTAAGGCTGATACAACAACAGAAGAGCCTGAGCCTTCAGGATATCCTGCTAAGCAGAACGGCGTTGACGCTTACAACCCGATCTTCAAGGACTTCAAGACTGCTTACAGCAGCGATGCAGGTTATTACCTCATGCACTGGCTCGCAGACGTTGATGACTGGTATCAGTTCGGCGGCGGAAAGGGTCAGCTCACATTTATCAATACATTCCAGCGTGGTGAGCAGGAGTCATGCTTCGAGACAGTTCCTCAGGCATGTATCGAAGAGCTCAAGTACGGTATGTCTTCAAACGATGCTCACTACAAGATGACAGGTATCAAGGCAGTTATCAACGGCTGGCAGAAGGAGGGTTCTATCGCTCCTCAGTACAGCTTCACAAACGCTCCTGATGCCGAGGACCGTGCTATCCAGGCTATCTACTTTGCAAGCATGAACGGCCTTGACTGCGGTGAGATCTCAGGTCTCGCAGCTAAGATGGGTGACCAGTGCCGTAACGACATGTTTGATAAGTATTATAAGGCTATCGGCTGCCAGAGCATTGATGCTATGTCCGACAGCGCAACAGCTTCACACAGCTCGATCAAGTCTCAGCACTTCCTCATGGCTTGGTACACAGCTTGGGGCGGATCCACATTCCCGTGGTATGCTGAGGGCAATCCGAGCGGTAACTATGACTGGGCATTCCAGATCGGCTGTTCACATTCACATCAGTTCTATCAGAATCCTCTCGCTGCTTACGCTCTCGCTTACGATCCCGTAATGAGCAAGGCAATGAAGGCTTCCGACGCTGTTGATGACTACAAGAAGTCATTCCAGAGACAGATCGAGTTCTACCTCTGGCTCCAGTCCAAGGACGGTCCCTTCGCAGGCGGCTGTACAAACTCCAAGGGCGGCCAGTATAAGACTTATGATTCAAGCGATCCGCTCTTCTACGATATGTGCTACGTTGAGCATCCTGTTTATGCTGACCCGGGTTCAAACCACTGGATCGGTAACCAGGTATGGTCTACTCAGCGTCTTGCAGAGCTTTACTACTATGTAAAGACAAACGGCGACCTCACAAGCGGTGCTAAGTTCGGCGGTCTCTCACTTGAGGATGCCCTCGAGGCTCTCCTTTCAAGATGGATCGGCTGGTTCGTTGAGAACACTGAGTTTGACAAGGCTGACGAGGACGGCAACATCATGGCTTACGCTATTCCTTCAAACCTTGACTGGATTGGTAAGCCTGCTACATGGAACGAGGCATACGATCCCAAGGCTAACGACGGTCTTACATGTAAGATCACATCTTACGGTCAGAGCGACGTCGGATGCGTATCCTCACTCTGTAACACACTCATCTACTACGCTGCTGCTAATAAGGTTCCCGCTTCTGCTGCTCAGACAGATGACAACTCAGAGCTCGCTGCTCAGGGTCTCCGTCTTGCTAACAAGCTCATGAGCGCACAGTGGAACACAGCTCGTGACGATATCGGTATTGCTTACGAAGAGCACAACGGCTCACTCTACAGAGTATTCGAGCAGGAAGTATTCATTCCTGACGGATTCGACGGTAAGATGCCTGATGGTTCATCCATCAAGCCCGGCGTAACATTCTCTGACCTCCGTGAGTCTTATGCTAATGACGCAATGTACAAGGAAGCTAAGGCTGTTTACGAGAAGAACAAGGCTGCAGGTGCTTCTAAGGAAGATACTATGGACGGTTACAACTACACCCTCCACAGATTCTGGCACGCAGGCGATGCTCTTATGACAACAGGTACTATGGCTCTCCTCTATCCTGATGTAACACCTATCAACGATGACGAGCCGCCTGCTTCAACAACAACTACTACAGGCACAACTACAACTCCCGGCGATGTTCTCTGGGGCGATGCTAACGTTGACGGTAAGGTAACTGTTGCTGATGCTACAGCTATCCTCCAGTCTGTTGCAAACAAGGACAAGTATGAGCTCAAGGCACAGGGCAAGCTCAACGGCGACGTTGTTGACAACGGCGACGGTATCACAGCTAAGGACGCTCTTGCTATCCAGATGATCGATGCTCAGCTCATTAAGCAGGCTGATCTCCCGATCGATTCTGATACACTTGATTCACTCAAGGACTAATTGATACAAACACAAAAAGGAACGCTTCGGCGTTCCTTTTTTTTGTGTTTTATCCTGCCTGAACAGCAATTCTGTACCCGTCGGGATGCCACCGTAAAAAACATTATTTTCTTCTTGATTTTTATCTCGTTTTGCAGTATAATTAATGTGTATGTATTGTATATAATGGAGGGATGTTCTATGTCCAATCAGCAAATTGGATTCGATAACAACAAATACCTGAAAATGCAGTCAGAACACATTCGCCAGCGTATCGACCAGTTTGGCAATAAGCTATATCTCGAATTCGGCGGAAAGCTCTTTGACGACTATCATGCATCCCGTGTTCTTCCCGGCTTCAAGCCCGACAGTAAGCTCCAGATGCTTCTTCAGCTCAAGGACGAGGCTGAAATAATTATTGTAGTCAACTCTGACGACATCGAGAAAAACAAAGTACGCGGTGACCTCGGCATCACCTACGACGTGGATGTTATCCGTCTCTTTAACGTTTTTACAAAAATCGGACTGTATGTCAGCAGCGTTGTTCTCACACGCTACGACAACCAGCCGACAGCTATCGCTTTCCAGAGCAGACTTGAAGCCCTCGGAATAAAGGTATACCACCATTACAGCATCAAGGGCTATCCGTCTAATCTGAAGCAGATAATCAGCGAGGAAGGATTCGGCAGCAACGACTATATCGAGACTTCGCGCCGCCTCGTTGTCATTACTGCTCCCGGTCCCGGAAGCGGAAAAATGGCGACCTGTCTGTCACAGCTCTACCATGAGCACAAGCGCGGCAGAAACGCAGGCTACGCTAAATTCGAGACCTTCCCGATATGGAACCTGCCACTCCGCCATCCTGTTAATCTCGCATACGAAGCTGCAACTGCCGACCTCAACGATGTAAATATGATAGACCCCTTCCACCTTGAAGCTTACGGCAAAACTACGGTCAACTACAACCGCGATGTCGAGATATTCCCGGTACTGAACGCAATGTTTGAGAAAATACTCGGTCAGTCGCCGTATAAATCGCCCACCGATATGGGAGTAAATATGGCAGGCAACTGCATAATCAACGATGAAGTAACGTGCAGGGCTGCCTGTGATGAGGTCATCCGCCGCTATTATACATCTCTCTGCGACAGAAGAAAGGGGCTTATCTCCGAGGAGGAGGTAATGAAACTGGAACTTCTTATGAAGCAGGCAAATGTTACTCCTGACGACAGAAGTGTCGTTGCGATAGCTCTTGCCAAGGAGGAAGAAACAGGTGCTCCTGCGGCAGCTATGGAACTGCCCGACGGTACCATCCTCACGGGCAGAACATCAGAGCTTCTCGGTGCTATATCGGCTCTGCTGCTCAATGCACTGAAGCATTTTGCAGGCGTTGACGATGAAATACTCCTCATGTCACCGAACGTTATTGAGCCGATTATGGACCTGAAGGTCAACCACCTCGGCAACAACAATCCGAGAATACACTCGGATGAAACTCTGCTCGCCCTCTCGATATGCGCTACTACCGATGAAAATGCCGAAAAGGCAATGCAGCAGATATCAAAGCTCCGCGGCTGTGAGGTACACTCCACAGTAATACTCTCCCCTGTTGACGAGCGCACCTGCAAGCGACTCGGGATCAACCTCACCTGTGAGCCCAAATACAGCAATTAACACAGTTCAAAAAACTGCCTGTAAAGGATTTCCCTTACAGGCAGCTTTTTCTTATCCAAGTGTTTTCAGCTTGCTGAGAATGATATTCGCAGCATCAAATTTGCTCATGAGTTCAAGCTCCTCGTCACCATCAGGTGTTATCATCGTAATGATATTGGTGTCTGTTCCGAAGCCTGCTCCCGCTTTCTTTATGGAATTGGCGCAGATCATATCGCAGTTCTTCTTGACAAGCTTACTGCGTGAATTTTCAATTACATTCTCCGTTTCCATGGAGAATCCGCAGACGACCTGTCCTGCGCGCTTATGCTCGCCGATATACTTGAGTATGTCAGTTGTCCGCTTCAGCTCTATCACCATATCACCGTCAGACTTCTTTATCTTGTTTTCCGCGACTGTTACGGGAGTGTAATCCGCAACTGCCGCAGCCTTGATGATAATGTCGCTCTCGTCAAGCCGCTCCTTTACGGCATTGTACATATCCTCCGCCGACTGAACGTTCACCACGTTCACGAGCATCGGCGGCTCGACATCTGTATGCGCTGCGATAACGGTAACATCTGCTCCGCGGAGCATTGCTGCCCGCGCTATCGCAAAGCCCATTTTACCGCTTGAATGGTTGGTGATGAAGCGGACAGGATCAATGCTCTCACGGGTCGCACCTGCCGTAACAAGCACGCGCCTGCCTGCAAGGTCTTTCTCAAATGCAGCCTCACGCACAATATACTCCAGAAGTGTCTCCTCATCGGGAAGCTTGCCGTCACCGATGTCGCGGTTAGCAAGCATACCGTTGACAGGCTCGATTATCTCATAGCCGTGACGGCGGAGCTTCTCAATATTTTCCTGTACTATCGGATTATGGAACATATTGTGGTTCATTGCAGGAGCAATTATCTTTTTGCAGGTACACGCCATAACGGTCGTTGTGAGCATATCATCGGCAATGCCGTTGGCGATCTTGCCTATCACGTTTGCCGTTGCAGGAGCTATCATCACAACATCAGCCTTTTTCGCTATGGAAACGTGCTCGACACTGTATTCAAAGTTGCGGTCAAAGGTATCAATGAGACACTTGTGCTGTGTAAGAGTCTCAAACGTCAGCGGATGAACAAAATTCTGCGTATTCGCTGTCATGGAAACGTGTACATCTGCGCCGAGCTTTGTGAGCATACGCGCAAGATTGCATATCTTATAAGCTGCAATGGAGCTTGATACTCCGAGCAGAACCGTCTTTCCTGTAAGCATTGTCATCTCTCCCTGTCATTAATTAGTGCCATTTTCAGAAGCGGCACCCATTCATCCTCAATCATTTTTTCGCCTGTAAGCTCAAATCCGTGCCGTCTGTAAAAAGCCTGTCCGCGCGTATTATATTCAAGAGCCCACAGCCATTCCGCACCGAGCCTGTCAACAGCATATCCGAGCAGCTCCGCACCAATGCCGCGGCTCTGGAACTGCGGATCAACGTAGAGCTTCTCCAGCTCACTGCCGCTCACTTTCATAAATCCCCTGATACAGCCGTCATCATATACGAAAATATCACCAAGATGAGCCTCAAGCTCCGCTGCTGTTCCTATAACATTCAGTGTGTCAAAGTAGTATTGGTCATTTTTGAAAAACTGATAGAAATTCAGCCGATAATTAAAAACAAATATCTCTGCGATACGCGAAAGATCAGAAGCTTTTGCACGCCTTATATTTTCCATAATGACCTCCCTGTCAACTGATAAATCAATTATAGCAGATTATACTCACAATGTCAATTTCCGACTGATACGCCTATCTTTATCATCAGTATTTTTACAATTTCCTGTAGATTTTTTCTGAATAGTATGCTATAATAAGAACACAATAATATCCTGAGGAGGAAAGCTATGCTTTTAGCAGTTGATATAGGCAACACCAACATCGTCTTCGGATGCGTTGATGAGGACGGAAAAATACTCGTCTCCGAACGCATCTCCACCAACCACAACGCCACCGCTTCGGAATATGCCGTGCTTATCCGAAACATCCTTGAAATGAACGATTTTCTCTGCGGAGATATACACGATGCTATCATGTCATCAGTCGTTCCGTCAGTCACAAATACCGTGAAGGAAGCTATCCGGAAGCTGTTCGGAGTTGAAGTAATGATGGCAGGTCCCGGAGTGAAAACAGGACTTAATATTCTCATCGATAACCCGCGCCAGCTCGGCAGTGATCAGGCTGTTGATGCTGTGGCGGCGATAAACGAGTATCCTGCTCCGCTAATAATCATTGACATGGGAACTGCAACAACAGTCTCTGTCGTTGATGCCAACAGGAATTATCTCGGCGGACTCATCTTCACGGGAATGGGCGTATCGACCGATGCGCTGATAAACCGCACGGCACAGCTCCCGAAGATCGACTTTGAGCTTCCGCCCAACATCATCGGAAGGAATACCATCGACTGCATGAAGAGCGGCTCGCTCTACTCAAATGCCTGTGCTCTTGACGGCATCATCGCACGCATTGAGGAGGAAATGGGCGGACCATGTACAGCAGTTGCAACAGGCGGACTTGCAGAGGTCGTAGTACCGCTTTGCAGAAAGAAGGTCATTCTTGACAGCGACCTTCTCATCAAGGGACTTACAATAATCTACAACAAAAACAGGAGGTAATCATCATGCCTTTCATAAATGTAAAAACCAACGTATCTGTTTCTCAGGAATCAGCCGCAGACATCAAGCAGGGGCTCGGTCTTGCTATCACAGCTATCCCCGGCAAAACGGAGGACTGGCTCATGGTCGGCATCGAACCCGACTATATGCTCTGGTTCAAAGGCACAAGCGAGCCTGCCGCAATGGTGGATGTAAGCCTCTACGGCGACGCTTCACACAATGCCAAGACAACGCTCACAAGCCACATCACAGGTCTCCTTACCGAGAAGCTCGGTATCTCATCCGACAGGGTATATGTGAAATATCACGAGACTGACAGCTGGGGCTGGAACGGCTCTAACTTCTGATTACAGGCAAAAAAAGCTCTCAAAGGTATACCACCCTTGAGAGCCTTTTTTATTTCTTTGAATATTCGGGCAATGCCTTGAGAGCTCCTGCATCGAGCTTCTGAATGGCGAGTGCATCATTTGCCGTAACTCCGTCACCGGGATCGTAGCAGTCTGCATTTGCCCTGCCCTCGGACTTGAGGGCGTACTTGTCCTTATTTGCGATAGACTGAAGAATGGCTACCGCATCCGCAACAGACACCTTTTTATCAAGGTTGGCATCACCGTAAAGGCTTACCGCAGGTGCATCTGCTGATGTTACAGTTGTCTCTGTGGTGGAAGCTGTAGTTAAAGCAGTTGTAACGCCTGCTGAGATTACCTTGACTTCCGTTATCTTACACGGCTGATCTATCCCTGCCTTCTTTTCGGCATCCCAGACGTTGGACCACCATATCTGGAGTTCTGCGGAGGTAATACCTTCGGGAACTTCATCAAGCTCAACAGTGCCTTTCAGCTCGCCATCTGCAGAGGCGTTTCCGCTCCACTCAATGTTCTTCCAGTCATCGGCAGTCGTTCCGAAGCCGAGTGCGCCTCCTATCGAAGCATTTGCGGCTCCGCTTATCGTAAACTCCACAAGCTTGCCTGTCTTGTCTCCCTCAGGAAGATCTATTTTTTCCTTGACAACTTTAAAAACAAAAGCAGGAGCAGTGGTGCTAACAGTAGTAGTATCAGCAGAGCTGCTACTGACAGTAGTGACGGTAGTAACAGTGGTAGTTGTCTTCGTTGCAGAAGTCGAAGCCGTGGTAACTGCCGAGCCGTTCTTGTAGAGATCAGCAGGCAGTTCATCGAGCGTTATGCAGTAATCGCTCTGATACATAGCGATCGTGTCAGCCTTTGTATTAAAATCAGGGCATGTAACAAAGTTGATGTTATCGCTTCCGCCGTCGTACCATGTACAGAAATAGAGCCAGCCTGCCTTGTCGTTCACAAGGTTGTCAACTGTGGAGAAGCTGTCGTTCTCTGCCATTGAAACCATCTTTTTGCTGTCGTATCTCTCCATTATGCTGTAGAAGGTGCTTGCTATCGCACTGTCATCGTGAACCACCTTGGGCTGCCAGTTATTCTCAGCAAGATACTTTGTACAGCTATACTTATCGTAGCCGATGATGTCCACATACTCGTCACCGGGATACCAGTCAGCAGAGGTGGAGAAGTCATAGCTGTTCCACTCCCATATAAGGTTATGGCAGTCAAAATCATCAGTCAGGGTATCGTATGTGTACTTCCACAGCTCCTTATATACGGCTGAGCCTTCCTTGCCCCACCAGAACCATGAGCCGTCTTCTCCGCCGCCGCCCTCGGCTTCGTGGAGAGGACGCCATATTACAGGTACTCCCTCTGCCTCAAGCTTTTTGAACTCACCGGCGAGAGTCTCAAGCGACTGGCGGTAGTAGTCGTACTCCTTGGTGCCCTTGGTATAAGCCTTCTTGGGCGAGAAATCGTTATCCTTTGCGTTGTAGGAGGTCTGTGCCCAGTCAATGCGGTCGCCTATGGTGTAGCTGTCCATTTTGTTCGGTACGTTAATATGGAACGAAGCTGTTGCGATACCGTTCTTGTTCTTTACCCAGTCGATAACGCGCTTTGTTGATCCGTCATCGCTTCCGTAGGCAGGACAGCAGAAATTGCCGTAATCGAAGCCGCGGATAGCAGGATAATGTCCTGTTGTATCCTTGAGGTACTCGAACTCATATTCAAGTCCGTGAGGTCCTCCGCTGTATATCTCCTGCTGACCTGATATGATGTTCTTTCCGTAAACACTTGCAAGATAAGCCATAAGGCTCTGTGTCTCAGCGGTCGCAAGGCTGTCGCAGGGAGCAGTATGAGCCGCCTTTATCTCAGGGTACTCGAATGCCTGTATTTCGAGCTTATCGAAATTTGACCAGCCCCATGATTTTGTTATCGTCAGGACATTGTCACCAGCCTTGAACATAACGCCCGGAACTTTTACTGCCTTATATTCAGTCGCTTCCGGAATTGCAAGAACTCCTGCGCCTGCACCGTTGACAGCAAGATTCTGCTGCTTGGAGCTGCCGATTCCGCTCACCCAGAATGTGAGGTCGTATGCACCTGCCTCGCTCACATTGACAGTAAGCTCGATAGTGCCCGAATCTGTCATTTTCAGGTACTTTCCGCCGCTGGCACTGCTGTCATCAGACTGTACAGTAACATCTCCCGAGATCTTGGCATCCTCAAATTCAAATGAATCACCTGCCGCAATTCCCGTAAAGCGTTCTGCCGAGCTGAATACTGCACCGTTTGCAGTCATGGCAGCGGACAGCATCAACGCGCCCGCCTTTCTTAAATAATGCTTTCTCATCTTAATTATCCCTCCAAAGCATATTAATTGTACTTTAATTGCACTTTAATTATACTTCATCATTAACGGATAATCAATGCTTTTTCAAAAAAACAAGCTATCAGGTCGATTTTTCGTATACCAAAACAATAAGGGCTGCACAAAATTGGGCAGCCCTGACAAATTTAGATTAAATTACCCTATTAAACGATTGATAGTTTAATCTTTTCTTCAATATTCCATTATATCTGTGAAAATACCTCGCCTATGTTCTGACATATCAGAAGGTCGGCATTGCTGTCGTACTGCGTTGGCGACTTGTTGACAATGACCAGCGAATTTCCTCTGAAATAGCGGATAAGTCCTGCCGCAGGATATACATTCAGCGACGTTCCGCCGATGATGAGCATATCGCTTTCACGGATAGCATCTACCGCTCCGCTGACAGTCGCATCATCGAGTCCCTCCTCATACAGCACAACATCCGGCTTGATGAGTCCTCCGCACTCGCACAGCGGCAGTCCCTCGCCTGTGAATATGCTCTCAGGACCATGGAATTTACCGCATTTCGTGCAGTAATTGCGATGGATGCTCCCATGCAGTTCATACACCTTTTTGCTGCCTGCTATCTGATGCAGACCGTCAATATTCTGTGTAACGACTGCGCTGAGCTTCCCCTGCTCCTCAAGCTCCGCAAGCTTGATATGTGCAGGGTTCGGCTTTGCACTCAGACAGTTCATCTTCGCACGGTAGAAGCGATAGAACTCCTCTGTTTTCCGTTCAAAGAAGGTGTGGCTGAGGATGGTCTCAGGCGGATAATCCCACTGCTGGCTGTAAAGTCCGTCCACGCTTCTGAAATCAGGTATGCCGCTCTCGGTCGATACTCCTGCTCCGCCGAAGAACACTATCCTCTCGGATTTTTCCACAAGCTCTTTCAGCTTGCTGACTTCATCTGTCATTTCCAGTCCCCCATTACCTTAACGTAAAATTTCCTGTTTCTCGGGCCGTCAAATTCGCAGAAGTACACGCCCTGCCACGTTCCGAGGAGCGGTCTGCCTGCGGTGACTATGATTGTCTCGCTTGCACCAACGACCGATGATTTTATGTGAGCGTCGGAATTTCCCTCTGCGTGAAGATAGCCCTTTGAATCAGGGAATACCTTGTCAACGCCTGAGATGAAGTCTGTTCTTACATCGGGGTCAGCGTTTTCATTTATTGTGATAGCGGCGGTCGTATGCGGACAGTAAACCACGCATATTCCCTCATTAACTCCGCTCTCGGAGATAGCCTCCGTAACCTCTGCTGTTATGTCTACAAGTCCCTCTTTCGGGGTTTTGAGCTGAAAATTGAATAACATATTATATCCTCCTTTATCTGAGCTTTGCGTAATATCTGCAAAAATAATTCAGTGGGCACTCACCGCATTTCGGCGATCTTGCGCGGCATATATCACGTCCGAACAATACCGTGCGATGACAGAAGCTGTTTGACTCCCCGGGAGGAAGAAGCTTCCGCAGGTCTGCCTCGACCTTCTGAGGTACGCTGTTCACGGTCATACCGAGCCTGCCTGTGATCCGTATGCAATGGGTATCAGTTACAACAGCAGGCTTGCCATAGATGTCGCCGAGAATGAGATTTGCTGTCTTTCTGCCGACTCCTGACAGCGTAAGAAGTTTCCCCATCGTATCGGGGACCTCTCCGCCGAAATCGCTGATAAGCGACTGAGCCGTTTCGATTATGCTTTTAGCCTTTGTGCGGTAGAAGCCGCATGGTTTGACATCCTGTTCAAGCTCTGCAAGATCAGCCTCAGCGAACGCTTCAAGCGTGGGATACTTCACGAAAAGCTCCTTCGTCACGATATTCACGCGAGCATCTGTACACTGAGCCGCAAGCCTTGTTGCAATAAGAAGCTCGTACGGCTTGCTGTATTCAAGCGAGCATACCGCATCGGGATAAAGCTTGCCAAGCTCCTCGACAGCAAGTAAAGCTATTTCCTTTTTTGTCACTTTTCCGACTCCGAAAGCTCATCCTTTTTCGCAAGCATCGCATCGTATACCTTGTACATCTTCTGCACGGTGTTTTCAAGGAAATAGTAGTGCTTGATGTAGAACGCGACAAGAACCACCATTATCGTGACAAGCAGAAGTATCGCAAGATTCTGCGTGAACAGCATAGTGCAGATAAGGATAGTCATGATAAGTGCGAACATCATCGTCACAAGAAAATGCACTATTCGCTCATGCTGCATAAAAGCTATTTTATCCTTATGCTCGTCGAACATCTTCTGCCACTCGGACATGGAAGAACATTTGCTGAGTCTTTCTTCTGCTGATTTCATATAAGCCTTGAGATATTCAGTCATATTGCCTATCTCCAATCAATTTTACTATACTTAAATTATACAACATTACGCCACTGTTGTCAAGTCACAAAGGCATTGTCAAACATTGGAAGCACCGAATCGCACTCACAGCTTCAGGCAAAAAAACCTCCCCCGATTGCTCGGGGGAGGGAGAATATCACTGCATTTGCAGCAAACTATTCAATTACTCTTCATCCTCTTTCTTCCTGCGTACTGCAAACGCAACGCCTGCTGCAGTAATGATTACTGCGAGCGGGATGCCTGCGCCTGCAACACCGGTCTTAGGATTGGTAGTCTTGGGAGTTGTTGTTGTAGCGGTAGTTGTTGTGGTGGTGGTAGTAGTTGTTGTGGTAGTTGTGGTAACTATTGCGTCATCGACCATTGTTATCAGAGTTCCATCAACGCCTGTATCACCTGTTACAACGCCGTTATCGATAGTGAACATGATATCTGTTGTTACAACATAGCCGTTCGGAGCTGCTACCTCGTGGAGTACATAAGTACCATCCGGGAGATTCTTAACAAGTGTTGAAGTAATTCCCGAGAGCCATCTGAGCTCTGTGCCGTTCTCAGAGGATACAAGCTCTGCATCTGTACCAAGCTCAACAGCTGTGATATCAAATACAACGTCATTGCCTCTGCTGTCCTTACCTGTGAGGGTAAGCTCTGCACCTGAGATCTCATCGCCTGAGGTATTTGTCTTGCTGATTGCAACATCTGTCTTTATGATATTATCTACCATGCCGACTGTGCCGCCGGATACATCTGTACCTGAAACAACGCCGTTGCTGATTGTGAATGTGATATCTGTTGTTACCACATAACCGCTCGGAGCTGCTTCCTCGTGGAGTACATAAGTACCGTCATAAAGTCCGTTGACTACTGTATCAGTTGTACCGGATATGAACACAAGCTCCTTGCCGTTCTCGGTGGAAACAAGCTCTGCGCCTGTTCCGAGATCAACATTTGCAAGGTCGAAGATGACCTCTCTGCCTGTGAAGTCGGTACCTGTGATTGAAAGTGTCGCACCGGCAAGTTCCTCGCCGAATACGCTCTTCTTGCTGATGTTGACAGAAGTCTCCTTCATGTCATCGATCAGTGTAATAGTGTTGCCTGTTACTCTGCTGTCACCTGTTACAACACCGTCATCAACTGTGAATGTGACGTCTGTTGTTACGACATATCCGCTCGGTGCTGCTACCTCATGGAGAGTGTAGCTTCCGCTCGGGAGATTCTTGACAAGTGAAGCTGTTGTGCCGGATACCCATGTGAGTTCCGTGCCGTTTGCCTTGCTTACAAGCTTTGAGCCTGTGCCGGGAGTGAAGTCTGATGTGTCAAATACAACAGCATTTCCATCAGCATCCTTACCTGTAAGAGTAAGTGTTGCTCCGGGAAGTTCCTCGCTCAGTGCGTTCTTCTTGCTTATTGCAACTTCGCCCTTCTTGGTATCTGTCATTACGATGACATCATTATCGTCGAGTTCCTTGCAGTAAACGATCGCATCATTGATCGAGAATACGATATCGGTAGTTACCTCATATCCGTCAGGAGCTGCTACCTCATGGAGAGTATAAACGCCGTCCACAAGCTTCAGGAAGTTTGTGGGAGCTGTACCTGACTTGAACTTGATCTCAGTGCCGTTCTTCTCGGAGATGAGCTTAGCATCAGCACCAAGTTCGATGTTCTCAAGGCTGAACGAGATGGCCTTGCCGTCCTTGTCCTTACCTGTGAGTGAAAGCTCTGCGCCTGCAACCTCTGTACCGTGGGTATCCTTCTTGCTGATAAGCACGTTGGTCACCATAGTAACAGTATTTGTAACAGGTTCGATCTGAATTGTCGAAACCTTTGTAGTTGTTGTATTGGGTGCAGTTTCGGGAGCCTGAGTTGTTGCCTTTGTGGTTGTAGTAGTTGTTGTAGTTGTAGTTGTTGTTGTGGTGGTGGTTGTTGTAGTTGTAGTTGTTGTGGTTGTTGTAGTTGTTGTAGTTGTTGTTGTAACAGGCTTGGGAGCTGTAACAGGCTTGGGAGCGTCAAGAACTTCGATCCTGTTTGTTCCGTCAGCAGTGATTGAAGATTCGCCTGTTGTTACTGCTGTGGGAGTACCGGAGATGAGTCCGTTCTCAACTGTAAATGTGAATACGCTGTCAACACTGTTATATCCCTCAGGAGCAACAACTTCTTCAAGTGTGTACTCACCGTCGGGAAGATTTGTGATCTTCTTGGAGGAATCTCCGGAAGTCCATGTGATTGACTTCTTGTCAGCTGAGAGTTCCTTATCGCCTGTCTGTGAAAGGTCTGTTGCAGATCCGTTGGGCTTTACAAGGGTGAGAGTCATCTTTGCGCCCTTGAGCTCATCGCTTCCGCCGACAGCCTTCTTGCTTATCTCGATAACAGAATCGTCAAACATTTCAGTCTTGCCTGTAACGTTGCCGTCCTTGTCGATAGAGAAGCTTACTGTCTCGTCGCTCTTTTCATATCCTGCGGGAGCCTTATCCTCTGTGAGAGTGTAGCTTCCTGCAGGGAGCTTGGAAAGAACTGACTCTGTATTGCCTGATCTGAACTTGAATGTGTTCTCGTCAACAGAGATGAGCTTTCCGCCGCCTGTAAGAGATACGCCGAGGAGATTGTCGCCTGTGTTAAGAGGCTTTACAAGAGTAATTGTAAGGTCAGCATCCTTCAGCTCAGCGCCGCTTGCAGCAGACTTCTTGCTGAATGAAGCTGTGATAACGTCATCAGTAAGATCGACCTTATCAACTTCCTTGCCGTTTACGATTATCTTGCCGTCATCAACCTTGAAGGTGATGTCTGTTGTTACCTTATAGCCGCTGGGAGCAGCTTCCTCGTGGAGGGTATATGTACCGTCCTCAGGATAAACGATAGTTGCGCTTGTTCCGCTTATCCATACGAGCTTTTCGCCGACCGCATTTACTACCTTGCCGTTTGTTCCGGCTACGATAGCACCTTCCTCAAAGGCAACAGGAGTCTTTCCGTCCTTCTTGACGCCTGTGAGAGTAATGGTCGCGCCGTTGATCTCTGTTCCGCCGAGTGCTGTCTTTCTTATCGGAACTGCGATCTTTGCCTTAGGATTATCGAGCACCTGTATCTTGTTTGTGCCGTCAGCAGTGATTGAAGAACCGCCTGTTGTAGCACCTGTTGACTTTGTGATGATACCGTTCTCGACAGTAAATGTGAACTTGGATTCAACCTTCTCAAATCCTTCGGGAGCAGCTGTCTCTTCGAGAGTGTACTCACCGTCGGGGAGGTTTGTGATCTTTCTGGAAGCATCACCTGATGTCCAGCTTATGGACTTCTTGTCAGCCGAGAGATTCTTGTCGCCGGTCTGAGTGAGATCCTTTACTGTGCCGTTGGGAGTTACGAGTGTGAGCACCATTTCTGATCCTGCAAGTTCCTCACTTCCGCCGACAGCCTTCTTGCTTATCTCGATAACAGCATCGTCAAGCATTTCAGTAACGCCTGTAACCTTGCCGTTCTCGTCGATAGAGAATGTGATCGTTTCATCGTTCTTCTCATAGCCTGCGGGAGCCTTATCCTCTGTGAGAGTGTACTCGCCTGCGGGAAGCTTTGAGAGAATAGTCTCTGTCTCGCCCGATGTGAACGAAACAGCAGTCTTGTCTGTGCTTAACTTGAGTGCAGCATCCTTTTCGCCCTGTTTAGCTGTTACGCCGCTGAGGTCGATGCCGTCTGTTGACTTTACAGTAAGTGTTGCGCCCTTGAGCTCTGCACCGTTTGAAGCAGCCTTCTTGCTGAAGGGAACCTCAATAGCCTTATCGCTGAGTTCGAGCTTTTCAACGCCCTTGAGAGCACCGTTCTCGTCTATCTCAAAGTCAACCGAAGTATCCTTTGTGTAGCCGAGAGGAGCAGTATCCTCAATGAGTGTGTACTTGCCTGCGGGAAGCTTTGTAAGAACTGTCTCAGCTTCGCCCGATGTGAACGAAACAGCAGTCTTGTCTGCGCTTACTGTGAGTTTGATGTCATTCTTGCCCTGCTTAGCTGTTACGCCGCTGAGGTCGTTTCCGTCAGCAGACTTTACAGTGATAACAGCGCCGGGAAGCTCCTCGCTTCCGCCGTTTGTGATGTCCTTCTTGCTGACTGTTGCTGTGATGACCTTATCGGACATATCAACAGATTCAGCGTCCTTGCCGTCGATCTGAGTCTTGCCGTCCTCGGTGATAACAAAGCTGATGGAAGTTGCCTTTGAATAGCCGAGGGGAGCTGTATCCTCAGAGAGTGTGTAGCTTCCTGAAGGGAGCTTGGAAAGGTTTGTTGCCTGACTGCCTGATGTGAATGTAACAGCAGTCTTGTCTGCACTTATCTCAAGAACAACGTCCTTGACACCCTGTACAGCAGTAACACCTGAAAGGTCTGTGCCGTCCTTGGATGTAACGGTGAGCTTGGCTCCTGCGAGCTCCTTGCCTCCGTTGGAAGCGTCCTTCTTGCTGATGTATGCGGAGATGACTGAGTCAGTCATGTCAACTGATTCAACAGCCTTCTTGTCTACTGTAACTGCGCCCTTGCTGTCAACTGTGAATACTATCTCAGCAGCCTTTGTATAGCCGAGAGGAGCTGTGTCCTCGCTGAGTGTGTACTCGCCGACAGGGAGCTGTGAAAGAACTGTCTTTTCAGTACCTGATGTAAAGGAAACCGACTTCTTGTCTGCGCTTACCTTGAGGTCTGCGCCGCCCTTTACAGCAGTAACGCCTGAAAGGTCTGTGCCGTCATTGGATGTAACGGTGAGCTTAGCACCGGCAAGCTCCTTAGCTTCGCCGCCGATTATCTCCTGCTTGCTGATAGTAGCTGTTGCGGGCTTGTCGTTCATCTTGACGATACCTGCAACGTCCTTATCATCGACTGTTACCTTGCCGTCCTTGTCGATAACGAATGTTATCTCTGAAGCTGTAAGGTAGCCGAGAGGAGCTGTGCTCTCTGTGAGTGTGTATGTACCTGCAGGAAGCATTGTAAGAGTTGTGGGCATATCGCCTGAAACAAATACTATCTTCTCAGCGGTCTGTTCCTTGAATGTTACGGGCTTGCTGTTGCGTGTAGCTGAAACAGCAGAGAGGTCATCGCCCTCGTTGAGAGGAGTCTTGAGCTCTACTGTAAGCTCTGCGCCCTTGAGTTCCTTGGCTGCATCGCCGAGGAGACCTGTCTTGCTGATAGTAGCAGTGATCGTGTCGTCCTTGAGAACGAGGTCGCTCTTGCCGACGATCTCACCGCCCTTGACCTCAAATGTGATATCGGTAGTAACCTTGTATCCCATAGGAGCAGCTACCTCGTGGATGGTATATGTACCGTCCTCGGGGAGAGTGATAAGAGCCTCGCTTGTGCCGCTTATCCATACAATAGCATTACCCTTGCCGCTTACAAGCTGTCCGTCAGCAGGAACTGCAGCAGCTCCGTCAGCAAATTCAATAGCGGAACCGTCAGCCTTCTTACCTGTCAGCTCGATAGCAGCACCCTTTATCTCGTTTGAGCCGGATGCGTCTGTCTTTGTGATTGATACAACGGGCTTAGCCTTGGGAGCATCGAGCACCTGAATCTTGTTAGTGCCGTCAGCTTCGATCTTAGCCTTTGTCTCTGCTGAAGTAACAGCAGTTGAATCTACGATGAGTCCGTTCTTGATAGTGAAGGTGAACTCTGTCTCGACCTTTTCAAATCCCTCGGGAGCGTTTACCTCTGTGAGTGTGTATACGCCGTCAGGGAGATTCTTTATGCTCTTTGCAGACGAGCCTGATGTCCAGCTTATTGACTTCTTGTCATCAGAAAGCTTGTCATCGCCTGTCTGTGAGAGGTCGATCTTGCCGTCCTTGGAGGTAAGAGTCATTTCTGCGCCCTCAAGCTCCTCGGAGAGATCGTCAATGGACTTCTTGCTTATCTCGATGACTGCATCATCAAACATAACGGGCTTGCCGTCTGTAAGATCTTCGCCTGAGATCTTGCCGTCCTTGCCGATAGTGAATGTGATAGTTTCGCTGCTCTTCTCGTAGCCGAGAGGAGCCTTATCCTCAGTAAGAGTATATGTGCCTGCGGGAAGCATTGAAAGAACAGTTTCCTTTGCGCCTGATGTGAACGAAATGATTCCGTCCTCAGCCTTTGTCTTGTCAAGCTTGGAGGTCATGTCCTTGCCGCCCTGTGAAGCAGTAACGTCCTTGAGGTTTGCAGGTGTCTCATCAACGGATGTGATGATAAGTGTTGCACCCTCAAGCTCTGCGCCGCTTGCAGCAGCTCTCTTGCTGATAGAAGCAGTGATAACGCTGTCGTTGAGAACAACGAGGTTGTTTTCCTTGCCGACTACCTTGCCGTCTTCGCCGACAGTAAACTCTATCTTTGTAGCGGTAGTATAGCCGAGAGGAGCTGTATTCTCCTCAAGAATGTAATCGCCTGCGGGAAGCTGTGAAAGCTCTGTGGGCTTGTCAGCACTCATGAAGCCGATGATTCCGTCAGCAGCCTTTGTCATATCAAGGTCTGATGTTGCATCATCGTCACCGCGCTTGGCTGTTACAGATGAGAGGTCGTTTTCGTCCTTGGAAGTAAGTGTAAGGATAGCGCCCTCAAGTTCTGTTGAATTTGTAATATCCTGTTTGCTGATAGTTACATTGATGGGGGCATCAGTCATTGTAACAACATTGCCCTCAAATCCTTCGATCTTTCCGTCCTCGCCTACTGTGAACGTGATGCTTTCGGGATTGATCGTGTATCCTGCGGGAGCAGCATCCTCTGTCAGAGTATACTTGCCTGCGGGAAGCTTCGAGAGAACCGTGGAGGAATCTCCCGATGTAAAGCTGATCTGACCTGCCGTGCTTGTGTCAAGCTCGGAGGTGATGTCTGTGCTGCCCTGTGCAGCTGTAACGCCTGAAAGGTCAGCAGATGATTCAGACTTGACTGTGAGTACAGCGCCCTTGAGCTCTGAACCGCCGCCAACTGCCTGCTTGCTTATTGTAGCTGTGATAGGAGCATCGTTTACTACGATAGAGCTCTTGCCGACGAGATTGCCGTCTTCGCCGATCTCAAACTCAATATCGGTTGACTTTGAATAACCGAGAGGAGCAGTGTTTTCCTTGATGACATACTTGCCGGGCTTGCGCCGCTTGCTTATAGTCGCTGAAGTACCGGGAGTGACTGACATCTGACCGAAGCCCTTTTCGAGCTTGACCTCTGTGCCGCCCTGTGTAGCTGTTGCAGCAGAGAAGTCAGCAGGAGGTCCGAAACCTGATCTTGTGATAGTAAGTGTAGCTCCGGGAAGCTCCGCTGATGTTGAAACGTCCTTCTTGCTGAACTTTGCGCTTGCCTCAGGAGGAGTTATATCATCATCGGGAAGCTCCTTGAATACGAAGTGCCACTCAGAGCCGTTGTTTCCGTAGTAGCCTGCTGTTGTGAGCCAGCCGCGTGATGTTTCATCGGATTCCATTATCGACTCGAGTATCGGGTTGATGAATATACCTACTGCATCGTTGATCTTTGCAGCCTTGACTGTATTGAGGTTGTAAACAAGGCTTCTGCTTGCAGTATCTGCACCTGTGCCCTTATCGTCGTGGGAATCGATCTTCTCGCCGTCAATATAGAGGTCAGGATACTTGATCGTGATAGGTTCTTCAAATGTGTATGAAGGATCATCGAAATTGAAGATAACTGTCTGTCCCTTGTTGAGGAAGATCTCTATCTTTGCAGTATCAGCAAAGTAAGGGAGCAACGGATCAGCGTCGATATAAATATCGGCACCCTCGGGGAAACCTGTTCCGTCGATGTAAACATAATCGTTGATGATAACAGGCTTGATCGTCGGAGCGTGATTTTTCAGCTTCTCGGATGTTGCCTTCATGCTGTTGATTATAGGCTGGATGACCTTGTTCGTGATGTCAGCTGAAGGCTCCTCAACAACAGTCATACCTGTACCGTTTGCCTTAACGCTCTTTGCATCAGGAACGTGAACGGTAGGAGCAGCTGCTTCGCCCCAGTTGTCTACCTTGAAGGTACCGGGCTGGTTGTCGCCTACCTCATTGATGTCGGCAGGGGGAACAACATGGCCCTTTCCATAAGTAGCATCGAATATCTTCGGACCGTAGGGGTTCGAAGGATCCTCGAGCTCATACTCGAACTCATAGTAATTTGCTATGTAGATATGTCCTGCAAACGGACCTGCAAGGTCAGGAGCCATAACGCTCATGCTCTGCTGGTAGTTATTTGCAGCGAAGTTTGTTTCTGCGTGACCGTTCTGATTGTATCTGTCAGCAACGATACCGAAGTACAGACCGTTTCCGAGGATCGTCTTGAAATCCTCCTCAGTATCAAAAGCTGCAAGCTTGAGATTGTACTTCTTTGTTATTGTTGCCTCGGACTTATCGGGAGAAGTATCCTTCTTCAGCGGCTCGTCATTAATAACGAAGGAAGAAAGGTTAGCACCCATCTCGATAGCAGCACAGCTTGTTCTTACGCCATCGGAACCGATAGCAGAACCGATGGAAAGATTTCCGGGATCGACATCATGCTTTGCCTTGAGTATCTCAAAGCTGATGCTCTTCTCGGAACCGCTGAAACGATCGTCAGCAAGTGCACCGCTGTTTTCGTCAGACCAGTGCTGCTCAGTGAATGACTGAGGAGTAAGCACGAGCTTGTTGGCATTGTCAACAGTTATCGGAGCGAGGTAGTACATATTGCCGCCGTTATTGCGTTCAACAGTAACGAATGCATAGTAGTTGTCCTCAGGCTTGATAGTTGCGTTCTGATCGAAGTTCAGTTCGATGTTGAGAGCCTTGAGCTGGTCTCTGTAAAGGTTGATGGTTGTGGAGTTCTCACCCTCATTTGTAGAAATGATGTATGAGGGGATAACAGTTGATCCCTTGCTTACGCAGTCATCAAAGGTCTTGAACTCTGTTGCTGCATCAGGTGAGCGGAATATGCTGCAACCTACAACATATTTTGACTTGTCATAGGCGAGCTTTTCACCGTCAGGATCAGAACCGTTGCTGCCGAAATCTGTAAACTCGCTTACAGCAACAGTCTCCTGATAGTACTTTGTATCTCCGCTTCCGTGATTTGAAGCATCGGGAGTGATCTTGCTGATCGACCAGCCCTTGAGGTTTTCGCGCTTCTGGGCTGAATCAGCATTCTCTGCGATGTAGCTGAGCAGATAGTAATTGCTTTCTGTTCCGCTGATAAAGCTTCTGTTGCCGTCAACGTCATAAACGTTTACGTCTACTGCATAAGTAGAAGCCTTAGCCTTTACAGCAACGGTATCATTGCCGTAGCTTCCGCCATCAGTAGTTGTTGTACGGACGTTGAGGTCATTTGTCGGGATAAGTGTGTATCCCTCGATAGAATCAGCGACCTGACAGTTCTTAAGGACCTTTGCATCCTCAAGAGTAAGCTCTGAAGAACTGTCATTTTTCAGGAGGATACCGTCAAGACGTGCGGTCTGAGCCTGCTGGAATCCGAAATGCGGACAGAGGTCATCTCCGTTCTTTCCGACATTGTCGCCGAATTTGCCGCTTCCCCAGCTCTGACCCCCTTCGATCTCATAAAGCTGGAAGTAGTCGCGGTCTTCGCCCTCCTTGTAAGTATAGCCCATCGGAGGCGCACCGTTCTGTCCCACTGCATGAACAAGAAGATAATACTTGTCATCGGGAACGTCAACGCTGACAGGCTCACCGTTCTCATTCTCGAAATCAATACGGGCAAAAAGCTGGTCAGCCGTCTTGTACGCGGTATACTTACCGCCGAACATCATGTTGTTCTCTTCGTACTTCAGAGTGCCCTCATGATCGAGTGAGAAAACAGTCTTGGCGCTGTTGATATCAGGTGTTTCGCCCGCCATTGAAGTTGGCATAACGTTCGGAAACATCATTGCTGCGGTAAGAGCTGCAGTAATGCCGCTTATAAAACGCTTGCCGAATGATTTTCTCATTCTTAATCCCATCCTTTCCACATCATTTTTTTAAAAAATACGTCCTTGTCACCTTTTTATGTGCAAACAGGTTGACAAAGCTGACCTATTTTTAACACTTATATTATAACATAATGTACACAAGAATTCAAGTCTCAACTAAAGACTACATTCTATAATTTCAACGGCAAAAACTGTTGATTTTGCACAAAGAGTTCGTATGACCTTATAAATAACAGGATGACGGGATTTTTCGTACTTTCGACCACTCCACGCATCTCAGCAAATTTATTTTACAGGCTTAGAAAAGTATTGCAACAATATAATCTCATCATATCGCTCCTATATATTATATCAATGGGCTTCAGACGAATATTTTTACCTTTTCTGCTATAAAATATACAAAAGCGTCGGTTTATCCGACACTTTTCAGATTGTGTCCGCACACTGATGAGCAGTATTTGCACATCTTTATTTTCAGACCGCAATTTTTGACTTTGACAGTCACTGTCAAATTGACCATATATTTCTCTGTTGAATCTGCAAAGCAATATGTATATACAATGATCGGTGCTGATTCGTCACTGTGATATTCAGGAAGTGCCTGTATTTTCGCCCTTTTGTCTTTTTCATTATACAGGAATTGTGATGAAACCATTTCACAGGCACTGTACATATCTGAATATACATTTATTGCTCTTTCTCCTTCTGTGCAGACAAGAATTATTACAGGCAGGAATATTTTTCCGAATGAGCAGACAAATCCACCATCCGTTTCAGAGGACAACAAAAAGCCCGTTCCAAACGGAACGGGCTTCTAATATACAGGGGGATTTGATTATTCGTTGATCTTTGTAACAACGCCTGAACCAACTGTTCTACCACCCTCACGGATAGCGAAACGGAGTCCCTCTTCGATAGCGATAGGAGTGATGAGCTCAACGTCCATAGCAACGTTATCGCCGGGCATGCACATTTCCTTATCAGCAGCAAGAGTTACAACACCTGTAACATCAGTTGTTCTGAAGTAGAACTGAGGTCTGTAGTTGTTGAAGAAAGGAGTATGAC
>JAKSQV010000009.1 GCA_024403935.1 Ruminococcus sp.
AAGCTGCTGAATCTATCGCTCGTCAGCCCGAAGCCAAGGGCGACATCAGAACAGCACTTCTTCTCGGCTGTGCACTTGCTGAGGCTACCGCTATCTACGGTTTCGTTATCGCACTTCTTATCTGGGTAAAGATGTAAACACTTTTCAATTCATACATGGAGGGATCATTTATGGGAACTATGGCACTGGGTGCAGGTCTTGCCGTACTTACAGGCGCAGGCGCAGGTATCGGTATCGGTATCGCTACCGCGAAAGCTGCTGAATCTATCGCTCGTCAGCCCGAAGCCAAGGGCGACATCAGAACAGCGCTTCTCCTCGGCTGTGCACTTGCTGAGGCTACCGCTATCTACGGATTTGTTATCGCACTTCTTATCTGGGTAAAGATGTAAGCGGAAACAAATTCACATAAGGAGGGCAAACAATGCTTAATTTTGAATTCTGGAGCATCTTCGAGGCTGTTGCAAACGTTATCATTCTCTTTGTACTGCTCAGGATATTCCTTTTCAAGCCTGTCAAGAAGATGATGAACGAAAGAACTCAGTCTGTTCAGAAGGACATCGATGATGCCGAAAGAAACAGACAGGAGGCTGAAGAACTCCGCAAGCAGTATTCGGATACCATCAGCGAGGCAAAGGAAGAAGCAAACCGTATCATTATGAAAGCTCACGATGACGCTGAGACCGAACGTTCAAGCATCATCGAAAAATCACATCAGGAAGCTGACGAGATCGTCAGTGCCGCAAGCGAAACAATAGAAAACGAACGCAGACGCGTGCTCCAGCAGGCACAGTCACAGATCGCCGACCTCGCTATCGAAGCTGCATCAAAGATCGTCGGAGCAAACCTCGATGACGATAAGAACAGAAAGCTTGTCGATGAATTCCTTTCCGAGGAGGGTGACAAGCAATGAGAGAATCAGATAAGGCTCTTGTAAATGAGCTCGTCCGCCGCGATATTTCACACGAGGACATAATTGCAGCAAAAACAGTGCTTGAGTCCTGTCCCGATGTGGCAGATACACTCTCAAATCCTCTCGTTACATACGATGAAAAGCACAATATCATCAAACAGCTCTTCCCCGCTTCTCTTGAGCGTTTCATGTCCACAGCCGTAAGAGAGGGCGCGATAGTTGAGATCGGTGAGATATTCACGGAATATGAGGAGATACTCCTCGAAAAACAGGGCAGCATCAAAGCTGTTATCCGCTACGTTACACCGCTTACGGAATCACAGCAGGCTGACCTGAGAAAATTCCTGATGGAACGCTTCACCAAGGAAGATGTTGATATAGAATACAGACACGATCCTGACATCATCGGCGGATTTATCCTCAATGCAGGAGATGTTGAGTACGACCGCAGCTACCGCACAAGCCTCCGCTCAATGCGTGACATCATGCAGACAAAGGCAGCAGAGGTCACGGATAACAACACGGAGAAGCTCTCGTCAGGCGACATCATATCCGTGCTCAAGACCGAGGTCAGAGATTTCGAGGTCAAGACAGGCGCGACCGAAACAGGCTTCGTAACAAGACTCGGCGACGGAATCGCCACGGTTTACGGCATGAGCGGCGTTATGTACGGCGAGCTCGTAGAGTTCGAGACAGGCATCCGCGGCATCGTACAGAACCTTGAAGAAAAAACAGTTGGAGTCGTTCTCCTCGGCGATGATGCGGGACTCACCGAAGGCTCGTCAGTTGTCCGCACAGGAAAACGCGCAGGCATCGGAGTAAGCGATGAGCTGCTCGGCAGAGTTGTCGATGCGCTCGGCTCTCCCATTGACGGTCTCGGCCCTGTCCGCGCAGACGATTACTTCCCGATAGAGCGTGAAGCTCCCGGAGTCATCGAGCGTAAGCCCGTAAGCGTACCGCTCCAGACAGGTATCCTTGCCATAGATTCGATGTTCCCGATAGGCAGAGGTCAGCGTGAGCTCATTATCGGAGACAGACAGACAGGCAAGACCTCTATCGCCATAGATACGATAATCAATCAGAAGGGCAAAGACGTTATCTGCGTCTACGTCGCTATCGGACAGAAGTCCTCGACAGTCGCACAGGTAGTCAACACGCTCAGAAAATTCGGAGCTATGCCGTATACCGTAGTTGTATGCGCTTCGGCAAGCGATCCTGCTCCGTTCCAGTATATTGCACCATATTCGGGCACAGCTATTGCCGAATACTTTATGTCAAAGGGCAAGGATGTCCTCATCGTCTATGATGACCTTTCCAAGCACGCCGTAGCCTACCGTGCCATGTCGCTGCTGCTCCACCGTCCGCCCGGACGTGAAGCATACCCCGGTGACGTTTTCTACCTGCATTCGAGACTGCTTGAACGTTCAAGCCGACTCGATGACGAGCACGGCGGCGGCTCGCTGACCGCGCTCCCGATAATTGAAACTCTTGCCGGAGATATTTCGGCTTACATCCCGACTAATGTCATATCCATCACAGACGGACAGATATTCCTCGAAAGCGAGCTGTTCAACTCAGGTCAGCGTCCTGCCGTAAACTACGGACTCTCTGTTTCGCGTGTCGGCGGTGCTGCACAGACCAAGGCAATGAAAAAAGCCGCGGGCAACCTCCGAATCGATCTTGCTCAGTTCAAGGAAATGGAGATATTCACGCAGTTCTCGTCCGAGCTCGACCAGTCTACGGCTGATCTTCTCGCACATGGACACCTGCTCACGGAGCTCCTCAAGCAGCCCCTCTACAATCCCATGCCGCACTACAAGCAGGTTATACTCCTGTATGCGGCTCAGCACGGACTCTTTGAGTTCACCGACCTGTCCGAGCTGAAGGATTATGTGAACGACCTCATGGCATATATAGAATCCTACGGTCAGGATATTATCTCTGAGATCGAGGAGAAAAAGATACTTGATGACGATCTCGGTGAGCGTATCGAACGCATCGTTACCGCGTTTGAGGAGTAAGGGGTGAGCCTATGCCCAATATCAGAGAGATACGCGAGAGGATAGCGAGCATACAGCAGATTCTCAAGATCACCAACGCAATGTATCTCATATCCTCATCAAAGCTGAAAAAAGCAAGAAAATCACTCGATTCTACCGAGCCTTACTTCTACACGCTTCAGGATACCATCGAGAACGTTCTTGAGCATACTCCCCACACCCGTCAGCTTTTCTTCGACAGACGCTCGGATATTCCCGACGAAAAGCGAAAGAAGGGCTATATCGTCATTACTGCCGACAAGGGACTGTGCGGAAGCTATAACCACAATATCCTCAAATATACTGAGAAAACTCTCGCTGAAGCACCCGACATACACAACTGCTACCTCTTTGTCATCGGACAGGTCGGACGTATGTACTTCCAGCGCCGTATGAATTCCGGCGGCACCGCCTCGGTTGACGGCGAATTCCTGTACACTACGCAGAATCCGACTCTCTTCCGCGCAAAGGAGATAGCTGAGCGCGTTATCGATAAATTCGAGAAGCATGAGCTCGATGAGGTGTATGTTCTGTACACCGATATGGTAACATCCAGCCTTCAGGAAACACGCACGGTACGCCTTCTTCCGTTTGAAAGACGGCATTTCGGCAAAGCTCCCGACGGCACGATAAAGAAGCTCCCGAAGGCGGCATTCCTGCCGTCACCCGAAAAGGTAATGGAGTATCTCATCCCCAACTACGCAAAGGGCATCATCTACGGCGCAATGGTCGAGGCGTTCTGCTGTGAGCAGCACTCGCGAATGACCGCCATGGATGCCGCCACTACCAGCGCAAAGGAAATGATACATGACCTTTCACTGATGTACAACCGCGCAAGACAGGCTGCCATAACTCAGGAGATAACTGAGGTCTGCGGCGGCGCGGCAAGCCTCAGAGAATAGCAAAGCACGGTATTACCGCATAATTCAGACATTGCGGACAATGTTCTCTTAACAAAGGAGAAGCCTATGGAAAATGGTAAGATCACTCAGGTCATCGGACCTGTTATAGACGTTGAGTTCCCTGCCGGAAAGCTCCCGATGATAAAGGACGCCCTCACCGTTGAGGTCGACGGCAAGCGCAGAGTCATGGAGGTCGCACAGCATCTCGGAAACCACGTTGTGCGCTGCATCATGCTCGCAACCAGCGAAGGACTCAGCAAAAATATGGAGGTCACGGCTACGGGCACTTGTATTCAGGTACCCGTAGGCGAAAAGACTCTCGGACGTATGTTCAACGTCCTCGGCGAACCTATCGACAAGAAGGGCGATGTGGAAACTGAGGAGAAATGGGGCATACACCGTAAAGCTCCGTCATTCCAGGAGCAGAGCCCTGTTGTTGAGATACTCGAAACAGGCATTAAGGTCATAGACCTCATCGCCCCCTACGCAAAGGGCGGTAAAATAGGACTTTTCGGCGGTGCAGGCGTAGGCAAGACCGTCCTCATCCAGGAGCTTATCCGCAACATTGCCACTGAGCACGGCGGATACTCCATATTCACAGGCGTTGGCGAGCGTTCACGCGAGGGCAATGACCTGTGGAACGAAATGCAGGAATCAGGCGTTATCAGCAAGACTACACTTGTGTTCGGTCAGATGAACGAGCCGCCCGGATCGCGTATGAGAGTCGCTCAGACAGGTCTGACTATGGCGGAATACTTCCGTGACCGCGAGCACAAGGACGTTCTGCTCTTTATCGACAACATCTTCCGTTATGTACAGGCAGGCTCGGAGGTTTCGGCTCTGCTCGGACGTATGCCGTCTGCCGTTGGCTATCAGCCTACACTGGCTACCGAGGTCGGCGAGCTTCAGGAGCGTATCACCTCCACGAAAAACGGCTCCATCACATCCGTACAGGCTGTTTATGTGCCTGCGGACGACCTCACGGACCCTGCTCCTGCCATAACCTTCGCCCACCTCGATGCAACTACCGTTCTCTCGCGTAAGATAGTCGAGCAGGGCATTTATCCCGCCGTAGACCCGCTTGAATCAAACTCACGTATCCTTGAGCCCGAGATCGTCGGAGAAGATCACTACTACGTCGCAAGACAGACTCAGGAAATTCTCCAGAAGTACAAGGAGCTTCAGGATATTATCGCTATCCTCGGTATGGAGGAGCTCAGCGAAGAAGACAAGCAGACCGTTTACCGCGCAAGAAAGATCCAGAAGTTCCTGTCACAGCCGTTCAACGTTGCCGAGAACTTCACAGGTCTGAAGGGCAAGTATGTTCCCCTCAAGGACACAATAGAGGGATTCCGCGCAATTATCGACGGCGAAATGGACAAATACCCCGAAGCAGCATTCCTCATGGCGGGCACTATCGACGATGTACTCGCTAAAGCAAAGCAGATAGAGGACGGAGTGTGAGCCTATGGCAAAAACGTTCTACCTTGAGATAATCGCCACCGACAGAGTTTTCTTCAAAGGCGATACCGAGCACCTCGTCATCACGGCAGTTGACGGACTCCTCGGCATTCTTCCCGGACATGAACCGCTCGTAACCTCGCTCCCGACAGGTGAGCTGAAGTACATGGTCAATGGAAAATGGCGTTATGCCGCCATTTCAGAGGGCTTTATACAGATCATGCCCGACAAGGCTGTCATTCTCGCCGATTCGTGCGAGCTTCCCGAGGAGATCGACATCAAACGCGCAGAGGAAGCAAGAGAACGTGCAGAAGAGCAGATGCGTCAGAAACAGAGCATCCGCGAATACTACGAGACTCAGGCTGCCCTCAACCGCGCTATAAACCGCCTGAAAATATCACAAAAGCATTTCAAGTAAGCGGGTAACTGTGCCTGTCCGTATATGAGCCTGTTGTACGTGCTCCTAATTATGCATTATGCATTACTGGATAGGGCATAAGTTGTGCATTTTTCAGAAATATATGTATTTATTTCCCGATATACTTGACTTTTTTCTCAAAATATAGTACAATAATTGTAATTGTCGCGGAGACTCGCACCGAGGTCATCATTTGCCCCCGATAAGGCGTTTCCGTGTAAATTTCAAGACGTTCACATTCCTTCATAAGGACAGGAGCGTTCATAAGTATAGGAGGCACATGACCGTGAAAAAGATCGGCAAATCCACTTTCTTCATCGTCGTTGCTTTGATCGCGCTGTTTGCCGCTTCGGCTATCACAGGATTTGATTATCTTTACGGTGATAACACGACAACGGTAATTAAAGGCGTTGACGATATCCGTCTCGGTATCGATATCAAGGGCGGCGTTGACGTTACCTTCGCACCCGCAGGCGATTATGATGCGACTGACGAACAGCTCGATGCTGCTACCGAGGTTATCAAAACTCGTCTCGCTTCGCTCGGTATCAACGACAACGAGCTTTACAGCGACGGAAAAAGCGACAGAATCATCGTTCGTTTCCCCTGGCAGGCAGGCGAAAGCAATTTCGACCCCGAGTCAGCCGTTAAGGAACTCGGCGAAATGGCAGAGCTTACCTTCAGAAAAGGCACAGATACAGAAACCGATGAGGAGGGTAATGTTACCCCTGTCGGCGATCTTGTTATCAGCGGTTCTGATATCGAATCAGCAGGATATACTCAGCAGCCCGATTCATACGGCAACCTTGAATGGGTAGTTACCCTCAAGCTCAATACCGATGGTACTTCAAAGTTCGGTTCTGCCACATCAGAGCTCGCAGGTTCTACCACCCCCATTTCAATCTGGATGGACAGCACCATGATCTCTGCTCCTACTGTTAACAACGCTATCACAACCGGTAACGCTGTAATCACAGGTAACTTTACAAGCGAATCCGCAAAGAGGCTCGCCGACCAGATCAACTCCGGCGCACTTCCCTTCAAAATAGAGACAAAGAGCTTCAAGACCATCTCGCCTACAATGGGTGAGGGTTCACTTGATGCTATCCTTCTTGCTTCTAGCATTGCGTTCGCTTTCATTGCTGTATATATGATAGTTCTCTACCGTATCCCCGGTCTTGTAGCAGTTATCGCTCTTATCGGTCAGATCGCAGGCTCTATCGCAGCAGTATCAGGCTGGTTCGGATTCCAGCCCGGCTCTACACTCACTATCCCCGGTATCGCAGGTATTATCCTTGCTGTCGGCATGGGTGTTGACGCAAACATCATCACAGGCGAGCGTATCAAGGAAGAGCTCCGCTCAGGCAAGTCGCTTGATGCTGCTATCCGCGTTGCTTACAAGAGAGCGTTCTCCGCTATCCTCGACGGCAACATCACAAACGTTATCATCGCTATTGTTCTTATGGGTGCGTTCGGCGTTCCCTCAAGCTTCTTCTCAAAGATACTCAACAGAACAGTATTCTGTATGTTCGGCGCAACTGCCGAGGGCGTTGTCTACTCATTCGGCTTCACGCTCCTTGTAGGTGTTATCTGCAACTTCATCTTCGGAGTATTCTTCTCAAGGATCATGGTTACTTCACTCTCCAAGATCTCAGGCAACAGACAGCTGTACGGAGGTGATCAGAAGTGAGTAAGAAAAATTCTAATGCAACAGCTCCTGTAACAACAGGAAAGGTCTACAACTTCTGCTCAAAGAAGAAAATGATCCTCATCATTGCAATATTCATTATCGTCGCTCTTATTGCAGGAGCTCTTATAAGAGGCATAAAGTTCGCTATCGAGTTCAAGGGCGGTACAATGCTGACCTACTCCTATACAGGCGACCTTAATGTCGATGATGTAAAGACAGAGGTTGAAAAGCACATTGATTCAAACGTAAGCGTCAGACGCGGTGAAAGCCTCGATTCAGACGGCTATCAGATCACCATCTCCTTCACTACAAAGGATGGTCTCAACGCTGACGGACAGCACGAGATGACAGAAAATCTCAGAGCTGCCTTCCCCGACAACGAGCTTGAGCTCTTTGACTCAAATGATGTAAGCCCTTCATCAGGACGTGAATTCCTCTTGAAGTGTCTGGTTGCAATGATATTTGCTGCTATCATCATCATCATCTACATTGCTATCAGATTCAGCAAAATAGGCGGCTGGTCGGCAGGTGTCTGCTCGATATTTGCCCTTGTACACGACATTCTCGCAGCTCTTGCAGTATCCATTATCTGCGGCTTTGAGTTCAACTCCAATATCGTAGCGGTTATCCTTACGATACTCGGTTACTCCATCAACAACACTATCGTTATCTACGACCGAATCCGTGAAAACAGAACTCTCATGCCCAAGGCTTCACTCAACGAGCTTATCAATGTAAGCTGTACACAGTCACTCACACGTTCTATCAGAACATCAATTACAACTATCAGTACAATGCTCATTGTTACAATAGTTGTCATCATCAGCGGCTACACATCGCTCCTCAGCTTCTCTGTACCGCTTATGGTAGGTCTTATCTCAGGTACTTACTCATCACTTTTCGTTGCACCTGTAACATGGTCGTGGTGGAAAGGCAATGATAAGGGCGACAAGAAAGATAAGAAAAAGGACAAGTAAACAGTAAAGCTAAGGGGAGTCCCCTTAGACTAATCGCAGGCTGCCGACTATGAACTTATAGTTCGGCAGCCTGCTTTTTTATTATGTATACGCGTAGGAGCTGTCCAGTGTGCTTTCATAGGTATTATGCATTGGAAGCACGAAGAAAAGTCACAGCAATATAATGCTAAAAATGAGGTTAACCGTGTCAAAAAGTTTTCAACATTCTGTTGAAGCGCACGTTGACTTTTCGCTTTAGTTGTTGAAATTATTGTTGAAAGTGTGAATACACACGTAAAATACAGTATTTTACAGCCCGAAAAAGTTGAAAACCGTGTGGATAAATGGGGAAAACGTGTAAAAACTAAAAATGTATTGTGGAAAAATCGTCCGCAATAAGAAATTGTAAAGGATATGATTTGTATGAAAAAAATACCAGCAATAAGTTTCGCTTTTCTGATGGCGGCGTGTGCCCTTACAGGCTGCGGTTCTGACAGAAATGAAGACAGAAGCGACTCCTACTACGACCACTATAACTACGGCTCTGACTCTGAAAACGACATCCATGACACCATTGACGATGCCGCAGAAGCAGGTCATGACATCATAGGCGGCGCAGGTGATGCAGCCAACGACATTATCGACGGCGCAAGCAACGCGGCAAGTGACATTGCTGACGGACTTGACGGAAGCACCGTCAGCACAGTCACCGTTCGCACGACAAGAACAACGACAACAACAACTGCTGAATAAACAGGAACGGGCACAGAGATCAACCCCTGTGCCCGTTTTTCATTATTCTTTGCATATCTCAAGAACAGCTTCTGCGATAAGCTCAGCGTTCTTCAGCAGATCGGTTACTGTGATATACTCGTCAGGACTGTGCATATTATAATCAGTATTGGGGAACTCTGCACCGAAAGCCACTCCGCCTTCTATCTCATGGACATAGGTGCCTCCGCCTATTGCGATACATTTTCCATTTTCACCCGTAACGCGCTCATAGACACGCAGAAGTACCTGCACGAACTGAGAATCCCCGTCTGTACAGTGCGGCTCTACGCCCTCGCAGGAATCCACCTCAAAGCCTGCATCACGAAGTCTGCCGCAGATAATATCGCTTATCTCCGTCTTTGAACAGTTTATCGGGAAGCGTATGTCGATTCCGCCGCAAAGCCTGCCGCTCTCCGTATTCAGCATCGACAGCACGCAGGTCATACTGCCCGACACTTCGTCACTGAAACCGAGTCCGCATGAGCTGCCGTCAAGCTCTCCGTGCGGAAAAAGCTCTGCAAGCTTTTTCAGGAGCGGCACACCGCAGTTGTTTTCGTTCAGGAACTTTGTTATGGCATTTTCGCCCTTTTCTGGAGTTGATGCATGAGCGGATGCACCGTCAACTGTGCCGAAATATGCCTTCACACCGTCAGACAGAGCTTCATTTATACTGAATCTGCAAGTACCGGGCACAGCATTTATCACAGCTCCGCCATGTATCTCGCCGACATCAAAGGGCGCAGAAAAATACACCCTCAGCATTCCCTTTTCCACGTTAATGACAGGATATTCCCCGTCAGGAGTAAACACCATAGATGGAAGCTTTCGCTTGCTGCGGTAGTATGCGAGGTCGGCAGAACCGTTCTCCTCGTTTGTGCCGAATATCAGGCGGACTCCTCTTTTCAGCGGTATTCCGAGCTCCTTTATCGCTCTCAACGCAAATACTGCCGCGACAGCAGGTCCCTTATCGTCGATAGCACCCCTGCCGACAAGCTTTTCTCCCACCTGTGTAAGCGTGAACGGATCAGAGCTCCAGCCCTCTCCGGCAGGAACAACGTCAAGATGCGTGAGAATAGCAAGGGCAGGTTCACTTCCGCCATAATCTGCCGAGCCTGCATAGTTGTCAACATTTTCCACGTTAAAACCGTATTCCTGACACTTATCAAGCATCATCCCGAGAACACGGGCAGGCTCAGCTCCGAACGGACAGCCCTCCACGGCTTCGCCCTGTACACTCGGAACAGCCACAAGCTCCGAAAGAAGCTCCTTCATTTCGCTCTCATGCGATGTGATATAATTTCTTATCTCGTACATAAAAAACCTCCTCAGTACGCAAAAAACCGCAGAGGGTCGCCCCGTCTGCGGTCTTCTGCTCTGCTGTCATTGCCTTTATGACAACAGATAGAAAGAAAGGATAAATATGAAAAGTGAATATTTCAAAATTATCAGTTAACAATAGCTCTTTCTGTTTCCTTATCAAAGAGGTGGATCTTATTAGGATCGATAGCAACCTTGATACGATCTCCGGGTCTTGCAGTAGATCTCGGGCTAACTCTTGCTGTGAGGTTGTTGCCCTCGCAAACGAGGTAGAGGTATGTCTCAGCACCCATAAGCTCTGTGATCTCGACATCAGCATCAACAACGCCTGTTGTAGCATTCGAGAGGTACATTTCTTCATCGTGGATGCTCTCAGGACGTACGCCGAGGATAACTTCCTTGCCTACATAGTTGCCGAGCTCGTCATTAACCTTTGACTCAGGAATGATTATCTGATACTTAACACCTGTGGATGACTTTGTATTGCTTGAACCAAACTCTACGATGAACTGACCGTACTCTTCCTTGAGAGTAGCATCAATGAAATTCATCTGAGGAGATCCGAGGAAGCCTGCAACGAACTTGTTTACAGGATACTCGTAGAGGTTCTGAGGAGTATCTACCTGCTGAACGAAACCGTCCTTCATACATACGATACGGTCACCCATTGTCATAGCCTCGGTCTGATCGTGTGTTACGTAGATGAATGTAGTACCGAGCTTCTTGTGGATCTTGGAGATCTCGGTTCTCATCTGAGCACGGAGCTTAGCATCGAGGTTTGAAAGAGGCTCGTCAAGGAGGAATACCTTAGGTGAACGAACTATTGCACGGCCGAGCGCAACACGCTGTCTCTGACCACCTGACATAGCCTTAGGCTTTCTGTCGAGGAGCTTTGTAAGGTCGAGGATCTTGGCAGCCTCGTTAACCTTTCTCTCGATCTCGTCCTTAGGTACCTTACGGAGCTTGAGTCCGAAAGCCATGTTATCGAATACTGTCATGTGAGGATAAAGAGCGTAGTTCTGGAAAACCATCGCAATATCTCTGTCCTTCGGTGCGATGTCGTTTACGAGACGGTCGCCGATGTAGAGTTCGCCTTCGGAGATTTCCTCAAGTCCGGCGATCATTCTGAGAGTTGTTGACTTACCGCAGCCGGAAGGTCCAACCAGAACAATGAATTCCTTATCCCTTATCTCTAAATTAACATCCGAAACTGCTACAACGCCGCCCGGATATTTCTTATAAATGCCCTTGAGTGTTAAGCCTGCCATTTAATCCAGTCCTCCAGTTCAAAATTTCTTGCTGAATACACATTATCAGCTATAATAATACTATACCATTTTTCGCATTTTTTTTCAAGGTGCTAAATTGACAAAGTTGCATTTATATGTTTATTAGAATTGCCGAAAAAACGCCGAAAAATTCGCTGCAAAAAGCCTTAAAATCAGGGGGTGAAAACAAGTTTTCAACATCTTTGTGCAATAATTCCATACACTCTCCAAACGCCAGTCTTTCGGGAAGAATCACCCCTCCGACAGAAACTCTCATCAGCACCTCAACGTGATTTCCGACGGCGGCGAACATTCTTTTCACCTGATGATATTTTCCCTCGTTCAACTCTATAAAAGCCAGTTTTTCGGAGCTTTCAATATTGCACACCTTTGCGGGCAGACATTGATAACCATCTGACAATGTTATGCCATCTGCAAACAAATTAACATATTTACTTTGAAACGAACTGTCAAGTTTCACAATGTAAATTTTGGGTATATGCTTCTTCGGAGAGAGCATCCGATGGGCAAGTTCTCCGTCATCCGTAACCAGCAGTGCTCCCAGCGAATCCTTGTCAAGTCTGCCTGCCGGAAACATATTTTTTGTACGCATTTCAGGAGGTATCAGCTCCATCACAGATGGTCCGTCGTGCTCCTCAGTCGAGCATACATACCCTGCCGGCTTGTTCAGCAGGATGTACCTGAAACGCTCGCTGCTGAGCCTGTTCCCGAGTACCTCGACCTCGTCATTTTCCGTATCTATCTTTAAATCCGGTTTCCTGACAACAGCCCCGTTGACACGTATCTGTCCCTTCGCGGCAAGCTCTTTTATTTTGCTTCGTGTGTATTCTCCGCGCTCGGAAATGAATCTGTCCAGTCTTATCTGCGGCATTTTTACCTCCAGAGGAATATATTGTTGCTATCCGAGAATAATATTGATTGACAAAAAAAAGAAACGGAGACACTCTCATGTCAAAGAAAACATTGTATATTCTCATTTCCGCGGCAATAGCACTCGCGGTGATGATACTCATCTTCCCAGACAACAAAAATGCCCCTGATGTTCCTGCAAGTGCGCCTGTCGATGCCTCGACCGCTGACAGTCGTATCGGCTACTTTGCCTCCCACGGCTGGGAGGTCGAGGAAATAGCCGCAAAGAACATTACTGTCCCTGATGATTTTTCACAGGAGTATGAGCAGTACGCCGTCCTTCAGGATAAGCAGGGTATGCCGCTTCGTGAATATGCAGGCAGAAACGCACAGCTCTATGTCTATGACGTAAAAAACTACAGTCCCGAAAGCCGTAAAATGCTTGCAGAACTGCTTGTCTGCGACGATACGGCAATAGCCTCAATGGTATACAGTGAGGACGGAGGCAGCCTGCGCCTTGCTGTAAGCTGAGCTTACCTGAACGGTCTGATGATGTCACCGAGTATGGGTATCTTTATCGCATAGCCCTTCAACGCTCCGATAACAAGAAATGCCATACATACAATGGAGAAAAGGGTGATGATCGCGGCAAAAGCTCTCATTACAGGGGATATCATGCCCACTATGCCGCTTGCTGCTTCGAGCAGCAAAAACACTATCAGCCAGCAAAGAGACTGATTTGCATGGAACTTGCAGAAATCCGACTCCTTATCCACAAGAAAAGGAAAAAAGAAAAATATCGGCACAATATACGGAACAATGACATAAAGCTCGTATTTTCGCATATCTGCGCCGAATCTGCACTGCTCCTCCTCGTCCTTGAACATATCCAGCAGCTTATTCATCATCTTCCTCTGCTCTCTTTCGCTCGACTTCCTTGATGACCTCGATAAAGCTGTTTACATCGGTAAAATCCTCATAGACCGAAGCAAATCTGATATACGCGATAGGGTCTATCTCACGCAGACGGTCAAGCACAAGCTCGCCTATCTCCTTTGACCTTGCAACGCTCTTGAGCGCATTTGCAAAGTGATTCTCTACATAGTCAGCTATCTCATTCACCACGTTTATAGAGATGGGACGCTTTCCGATAGCATTATATACGCCCGTGATGAGCTTCTTGCGGTTGAATTCCTCATAGCTGCCGCTGCGCTTCTCGACCATAAGCAGCGGCTTTTCGACCTCCTCAAAGGTCGTGAACCTTGTTCCGCAGTTGATACATTCTCTCCTACGCTTTATCTTGTCGTCCTTGGGACGTGAATCTATTACCTTTGAATCGGGAAAACTACAATACGGACACTTCATTTTTCTGCCTCCTGTTCATATTGCTCTGTCATATTCACAAGTACGTTATAGCTTGATATAAGGTCGCTTATTCCTCCGAAGCCGCTCCGATACAGCTCGAGGATAATATTCGCATCGGGATTAATTGTATTCAGCTTGTCGAAAAACTGCCTGAACCTGAATCTGCCTCTGCCTATCAGCAGACAGTCGCCAAGCTCGCCGCTGTCGCTTATATGAACGTGTTCTGTGCGGCTTCCTGCGGCATCAAGGAAAGTGAAAGGGTTTTCCTTTGCACGTATCGCCTGCTTTGTATCAAGCACGAATGAAAACTCATTTCCGAGCATTCCTGCGACATCCCTGACGAACGCCGACGAACCGCTCCTGCATCGTGAAACGTTTTCAAGGGCGACCTTTATGCCGAACTCCTTTCCGACTCTGTACAGGCGCGAATACCGCTCACAGAACAACTCAACAGGCTGATTTGCCTTGCTGCCGTGGAGCACAAATATATCGGCTCCCACGATATTCATGAATCTGAAATAGAGCTTGTAGTATTCGAGAGCGTCCTCAAAACGCCTTTCGTAGTCGGAGAAGAACATAAGCTGCTCTATCTCACAGGTAAACGGATGAAGGGAACAGCATCTCATATCGAAGCGTTTCAACAGGTTTGCAACGCTGTGTGCATAGCTTTTTTTCAGCTCTGAATGAGTATTGATGAATATTTCGATATTGTCCACGCCGTTTACCGCCAATCGGTAGATGCTCTCCTCAAGCAGCTCAGGATATAGGCATGCAGTGGAAACACCTGCCTGCATAGAGATTCACCTCCGAAAAAAGTAATACTAAATCAATTATAACATTTTCATGCAGATTGTCAATACACTCTGCTATTTTTATTGCCTGACGTGACACCGTTTCCGCCTCTCCGTCATATCATACTGCGGGAGGTGATAACGTGTTACAGGAGGTCATGCTCGCGCTCATTGTCAGCATAGACACTTTTCTCGCTGCGGCAGCGTATTGCAGCAGCGGCATTCGCATACCACACCTTTCGGCGGCTGTGATAAATCTGACGGGAGCAGCCGTACTCGGCATATCGCTCCTGCTCTCTGATATTGCAGGCTGTTACGTTTCTGCTGAGCTGTGCCGCATACTCGGAATGACCGTACTTACCGCAACAGGCGTGATAACGATATTCAAGAGCATTGTACGCATACTCGTGCGCCGTCTTACGCAGAAAGGTGAGCTGAATCTGCATACGGGCAGCAGCGGTCTTGTCATAAAGCTCTATCTTGATGATACTGCTGCTGATTCGGACAACTCCAAGCTCCTCTCGGTCTCGGAGGCGGCAGCTCTCGCGCTCGCAAACTCTCTTGACTCCGCGGCAACGGGACTGAGCTGCGGAGGCTGCGGGATTTCTCCGCTCAGGACGGCTCTGCTCACTTTCGCGGCAGGCTTTGCTGCAATAACGGCAGGTAATCTCACAGGCAAAAAAATATCCTCCGCAGACCGCGACCTGTCGTGGCTGGGAGGATCATTGCTGATAATTTTTGCTCTGTCCGAAGCTATATCTCATATATGACTATCTCAGGAGGATTGAAGGCACGCAGCTTTCCGAGTCCGCCCGATACAAGAAGCTTTTTTCCGCCGAAATCGTATACGCCCTTTGAATATCTCGGAAACAGCGTCCTTTCGGGAGATAACATACCTATCCCAAACATCCTTACCGAGCCGCCGTGAATGTGTCCGCTGAACGTGAAGTCTGCGCCCCATTCGGCATATTCCCTGCCGAACAGCGGATTATGCGCAAGCAGCAGGACTTCTCCCTGCGGAGCTTCTCCGAGTGCATAGGATACATCCTTCGCGGTTATCCTGTCAAGATGCCTGTAGCTTCCGTTCTTCTTGTATGCTGAATACGGCAGTTCAAGCCCGTATATGCTGAAGTGTCTGCCGTTGATTTCGGTGCTGATGCTGCTGTTCCGCAGGAGCCTGACATCAGTCCGCGAAAGCATCTCTGCAAAACGCACAGCTCTGTCGGGTGTAATGAGGCTCTGCTCGTGGTTGCCGTAGATGAAATAAACGTCTGAGACAGCACACAGCTCTTGAATCAGCTTCTCTGCGGCATCAAAATTTGTCTCATTCCGTGAAACGATGTCCCCCGTCAGAAAGATGAGGTCGGGCTTTTCAGCTTTCACAGCGGCTGTAATACGACGGTTATCCTTACCGAAGCGTCGCTTGTGAAGGTCGGAGATGTGCATTATACGCACTCCGCTTCCGAGCCGCTCACGCCGTATCCTGAGCATCAGCAGATTCTCGCAGGCAAGATACACCGCAAGTATCAAAGCCGCAGCAGCGGCGATAATGATGTATTTCATACGCTTTTCCCCGTTTTGCCGCAGGCTCTCATTACTGCTCTGTCTATCAGCGCGAACACGCACAGATACAGCGAGGTCACTGCCGTTCTGCCGGAATACAGCGAGATAAGCTCGCGGACAGTGCCCCTGTATTCAGCCTCGGGATCGAACGTGCTCAGCCCCGGCGAGCCGAAATAGATCGCCAATGTTAGGAATATTCCCAGCAGCAGTGGAACTGCCGCTGAGAATATGAATACAAATATACGTGAAAATCCGCCTTTTTTACCTGCGTCAAGCTGTACATAGTGATACATCGCACACAGTACAAGCGGTGTTATGAGAGCCACCCACCACGGATAGCCGAGCTTTTCAAATGCAATCCAGTTCAGGAACTGGCAGAACAGGCTCAGCACAGTGATAACTGCCGCAGTAAACGGGTTCTGCTCAAATCTGAGGGACTTTCTGTCCGACTTATCATTCATTTTCGTCGTCATTGTCGTCGGGGTCAGCCTCGATTATTACCTCGTTCTTCTCCTCCTCGGCAGCCTCAGCCTCAGCAAGCTTTGCCTGTTCCTCTGTGAGCTGCTCGACCTTTTCGGTCTCAGCGGAGTCGTCATGCTCGGCACGGGTGAATGCAACGACATTTGCGCCCTCGCTCAGCTTCATCACGCGTACGCCCTTTGCTATACGTCCCATTATGCGGACATCGCTTGCAAGGATACGGATAATGATGCCGTCGCTTGAAACGAGGATTATATCGTCCTCCTCGTCAACTATCTTGATATTGCAGACATGGCCGCGTATCTCATCGACCTTGTAATTTGTCAGACCGTAGCCGCCTCTGTTCTGTATGCGGTAGCTTTCAAGGCTTGTGCGCTTGCCGTAGCCGTTTTCGGTGACGGTCAGGAGCGCAGCTCCCTCACGGACTCTCGCCATGCCGACAACGAAATCGCCTTCACGGAGCTTTATTGCCCTTACTCCATGAGCTGAACGTGATAATGCTCTTATCTTATCCTCTTCGAGACGGATAGTCATTCCGTTATGAGTTGCAACGAATACCTGTGCATTGCCCTCTGTCATGCGGACACCTGCGATCTCGTCGCCTTCATCAAGACCGATGGCAATAAGTCCGTTCTTGCGGACATTCTTGTAGAATGAAAGATTTGTACGCTTTATCTTGCCGTTCTTTGTCACCATGACAATGTACTTCTCGTCGCTGAAATCAGTCGTCTTTATCATAGCCGCTATTTTCTCATTTTCGGTAAGCGGCAACAGATTTATCAGATTGAATCCGCGTGATGCCTTTGAGCCGTCAGGCACTTCATAGCACTTGAGCTTGTACATTATGCCCTTGTTTGAAATGAAGAGAATATTGTCGTGAGTTCCGCAGATGAACATTGTATCCACGAAATCCTCCTCACGCTGCTTCATTCCTGTGATACCTCTGCCTCCGCGGCGCTGTGTCTTGTACTCGGTAACGGGCATACGCTTGATATAGCCGTTGTTGGTGAGCGTTACAACACAGTCCTCCTCGGGGATAAGGTCTTCGATATCTACCTCTCCCGATACTGATTCTATGTCAGTGCGGCGGTCATCGCTGAACTTCTTGCGGATGGTATTGAGGTCTTCCATGATTATCTGATATACGCGGTTTACGTCAGCAAGAATATTCTCATATTCGGATATCTTGGTGAGCAGACCGTACAGTTCGTCAGTGATCTTCTGTCTTTCAAGACCTGTAAGAGCACCGAGTCTCATCTGGACGATAGCCTCAGCCTGTTCCTCAGAAAGACCTGTCTGGTTCTCAATGTGCAGACCTGTAAAGTCATACTGTGCCCTGTCGAGCAGGGATGACATATCCACATCCTTGAAACGTTCTATCATACGTTCCTTTGCTTCGGGGATATTGCTGCTGCTGCGGATTATGTCGATAACTTCGTCTATATAGTCAGCCGCAAGCACGAAGCCCTGAAGGATATGAGCGCGTTCAAGAGCCTTGCGGAGATCGAAGCGTGTTCTGCGCTGGATGACATCTACCTGGAAGTCGAGATAATGCTGGAGCATCTGCTTCAGCGTGAGTATTTTCGGCTCGCCGTTTACGAGTGCAAGCATGATGATGCCGACTGTATCCTGAAGCTTTGTCAGTGCAAAGAGCTTATTGAGCACGATATTCGGTATTGCATCCTTCTTGAGCTCGATAACGATACGCATACCGTCCTTGTCGGATTCATCGCGCAGATCGTAGATGCCTTCAATACGCTTGTCCTTGCAGAGCTGATTGATATTCTTGATTATCAGCGTCTTGTTTACCATATACGGTATCTCATCGACAATGATGCAGTTTCTGCTGCCTATCTCCTCAAAGTGGGTGCGGCTGCGGAGGATTATCTTTCCTCTGCCCGTTCCGTATGCGGCACGGATACCCGCCTTGCCCATGATGATACCGCCTGTCGGGAAATCAGGTCCCTTGATATTCTCCATGAGCTGATCCATTGAGCAGTCGGGATCGTCGATAAGAAGCTGGAGAGCGTCTATGACCTCGCCGAGATTGTGCGGAGGTATATTCGTTGCCATGCCGACAGCTATACCCGTCGAGCCGTTTACGAGCAGATTCGGGAAGCGTGAAGGAAGTACAACAGGCTCTTTCAGACGGTCATCATAGTTCGGAGCGAAATCAACGGTCTCCTTGTTGATGTCCGTGAGCATATCGAGAGTCATCTTCGCCATCTTTGCCTCGGTATAACGATATGCGGCAGCCTTGTCGCCGTCGATCGAACCGAAGTTGCCGTGACCGTCAACGAGCGGATATCTCATCGAGAAGCTCTGCGCGAGACGTACAAGCGCATCATATACGGCAGCATCACCGTGCGGATGGTATCGTCCGAGAACTGCACCGACAGTATCGGCACACTTTCGGTAAGCCTTATCCGGAGTAAGTCCGTTTTCGTGGAGCGTATAGAGTATACGTCTGTGAACGGGTTTCAGACCGTCCCTTACGTCAGGCAGGGCTCTTGATACGATTACCGACATTGCGTACTGGAGCATGGAGCTTTCCATCTCGTTGACTATCTCGGAATGTATTACCTTTGAATTGTCATTGTAAAGCAATTTATTGACCTCCTGTATATGTTGGCAGCCTTATTTTACAGGTGCGGATTTTCTTATTATGTCACATTCGGATCCGGTAAAGCTTTCCTTCGGAATGATGTAGAATACCTGCTTGCCGTAAAGAAGCAGGAAGAATCCGCTGTATTCAAGCAGCTTCATCTGATCGTCCCTTGGGATGCGGGTAGGCTCCGGAGCCTCCTCCTGCTCATTATCCTCATCCTCGTTTTCTTCGTTGTCCTCTATGCCCTCAGGAGCGGAAACAGTTGAAATATCAATGCATTTCTCGGCTATGCCTATCCGATAGACGGGAGAACCCATTTCCTGTACCGTCTCAACAAGAGAACGCCTTATCCTGCGCGGATTGTACCACTCCCTGAACGCAAGCGCAAGACAGATAACGATCAGGATATATGCAAGGTAGTTGCTTGTATCATTGAATGCGGCATGGATGAAATCTGCCGCAAGAATGAGAAATATCGCCATGAAAATGTAGCTTTTCGGATATACGTATTTCTTCTGATACGCACGGTAAGCCTCTCTGAATGTATCGGCAGAAATGCTGTACTCCTTTTCGAGTATATATTTTTCTTCCATTTTGTTCTGTATCTCCGGTTCTTTTTTCAGATGTCGAGATTCTGGGCAAATTTCGCGTTTTTCTCAATAAAGAGACGGCGCGGCTCTACCTTGTCGCCCATGAGTATCGAGAACGTCTCGTCTGCTCTGAGAGCGTCCTCCATTTCTATCTTGACGATAGTGCGTCTTTCGGGATCCATGGTAGTCTCCCAGAGCTGTTCGGGGTCCATCTCACCAAGACCTTTGTAACGCTGTGTCTCGACCTTGTATTTTCCGCCGTCTGAAAGCTCAGCGATGTATTTGTCACGCTCCTCGTCCGAGAATGCATAGTATACCTTCTTGTTTCTCTCAACGCGGTACAGCGGAGGCTGAGCGAGATATACGTTTCCGTTTGTGATGAGCGGACGCATATAGCGGAAGAAGAATGTCAGAAGAAGTGTTCTGATATGCATACCGTCCACATCGGCATCGGCCATAATGATGACTTTGCCGTAGCGGAGCTTTTCAATATCGAAATCCTCGCCTATGCCGGTTCCGAGAGCCGTAACAACAGGCTCAAGCTTGTCGTTGCCGTAGATACGGTCAATACGCGCTTTTTCAACGTTGAGCATCTTTCCCCAGAGAGAAAGTATCGCCTGATATTTTCGGTCACGTCCCTGCTTTGCTGAACCGCCCGCAGAATCTCCCTCGACGATATATATCTCAGTGTAGCGTGCATCACGCTCAGAGCAGTCTGCAAGCTTTTCAGGCATTGATGAACTGCCGAACTCGTTCTTCTTGCGTTCTGCTTCACGCGCACGCTTTGCTGCTTCTCTTGCTCTGTACGCAGACAGGCACTTTTCAAATATCACATTTGCAATATCGGGGTTCTCCTCAAGGAAGTTCATCAGCTTCTCTGTGACGAGCTTTTCAACAAACGGCTTTACCTCGGGATTTCCGAGACGTCCCTTTGTCTGACCTTCAAACTCACATTCCGTCAGCTTAACTGACACGATAGCAGTCAGTCCTTCGAGAACGTCCTCTTTCTTCAGGCTCTCTATCTCCTTTTTCGGAGACTCCTTGCCCTTCTTTGAGTTCTCCTTGACCTTGAACTTGCCGAATTTCTTGCCGTACTCGTTTATTACCTTGACAAGGGCGTTCTTGAAGCCTGTTTCATGCGAGCCTCCGTCTTTGGTATGGATATTGTTTGCAAATGAGAGCACTACCTCATTGTAGCTGTCGTTGTACTGCATAGCGATCTCCGCGAAGGAATCACCCTGCATACCCGAGACATATATGACCTCGCTTCCAAGCGATTCGTAGCCGCGTGTTGCGTGGATATGCTCTACGAACTGACGGATTCCGCCCTCATAGTGCAGAGTTTCGCCCTGTATGTTTTCCTCGTCGCGCTTATCGGAGAAGACTATCTTTATGCCTGCATTGAGAAATGCCTGCTCACGGAGCCTTTTCAGCAGTATCTCGTACTCATAGACAGTTGTCTCAAAGACCTCGCTGTCAGCCTTGAACATTACCGAAGTACCTGTTTCATTGGTATCTCCGATTATCTTAAGTTCCTCGTCATACTTTCCGCGCATGAACTTCTGGAAGTATACGTGCTGACCGTCCTTTACGGTAAGCTCAAGCCACTCTGAAAGTGCATTTACAACGGACGCGCCGACACCGTGCAGACCTCCCGACACCTTGTAGCCGCCGCCGCCGAATTTTCCGCCTGCATGGAGAATGGTATATACGACAGTTGCCGCGGAGATACCCTCCTTCGGGTGTATACCTACCGGTATACCGCGTCCGTTATCTGAAACGCGGATAATATCGCCCGGAAGTATCTCGACCGTTATTTCGGTACAGTAGCCTGCAAGAGCCTCGTCGATAGAGTTATCAACAATTTCATAGACAAGGTGGTGAAGACCGCTCGGACCTGTTGATCCGATGTACATACCCGGTCTTTTGCGGACAGCTTCAAGACCTTCCAGTATTTGTATATCATTCTCGTCGTAGTTGTTATTCTGCTGACTCATGTTTTACCTCCATGAATTATGGTTATTTATGTCTTATCCCGATCAACAAGGGAATTATCGTTATTTTGCAGTTTGCTTCACAGACCGCCGCCATCTGCAAGCCGTTTTTTCAGCGTGCTTGCGGCAAGCTGCGATACATATACTCTGTTCCTGCCGTTTTTCGCGGTAATGATAAAGCTTTTCGGCAGCTCGTATGTCGCATAAAAGACTTCTCTGTTTTTCTCGGCATTTTTCAACAGCCTGTTCGTGAAACCTGATACTGTCGTGTTATCCATATCAAAAATGCCTATGATGTCGCGCACGTCCACAGAGTAGTTATTACCGATGTGAAGATATATCGTCTTTTTCATCAATCAGCCTTCCTCCGCTGATACGCATTATCTTTCCCTTTATTTCCGGAAGCAGAGCTCCCTCATTAGGAGTTGTGAGAAATACCTGCATATCCTTTATCATATCGAAGATGAAGCGTTGCCGACGCTCGTCAAGCTCTCCCATAACGTCATCAAGGAATATGACAGGAGACTCTTTTGAACGCTTCATGAATATTTCAGCCTGTGCAAGCTTCATTACAAGAGCCGCACTTTTTATCTGTCCCTGTGAGCCGTAATCGCGGGCACTTACGCCGTTTATCCTGATAGCTATCTCGTCACGGTTCACGCCCGAATGTGTCGAGCCTGTGCGTATATCGTATTCTTCGGTCTCGCGGAGCTTGCGGTAATACTGCTCAACAGCCTCCTCACCGCACGGCTTTTCCATATCCTCGGGACGGTAGACATTTGACCTGTATTCAAGCTCAAGCTCTTCCTCACCGCCGGATATTTTCCTGTACAGCTCGCCGCAGACAGCATTTATCCTTGAAACATACTCATTACGCATATAGGATATGACAGCTCCTTCAAGAGCAGCCTGTCTGTCCCATATATCGAGTATACCGCGGTCGGTAGTACCCTGCATTATACCCTTCAGCAGAGCGTTGCGCTGGTTCATGACGGCATTGTGCTTGTTGAGATGAACAACTGACACAGGATTGAGCTGTGAAGCCGCCATATCAATGAAGCTGCGTCTTTTTTCAGGTGAGCCTTTTATTATGTCAACATCATCGGGAATGAAGGCTATGCACTTGAAAACATCGAACAGTGCCCTTGCGCCCTTCTGTTTCACACCATTGAGCGTGATCTGTTTGGGACTTGCCTGACTTTTAGTCATTTCAAATTCTATTTTCTGTTCTCTGACACTGTCGCGTATTCTGAGCTTTGCAGACATCCTGCTGCCGTTAAGGCAGATATAGTCCTTTTCCTTTGAGCCGCGGAAGCTCCTGCATCCCGACAATATCCACATTGCCTCAAGCAGATTCGTCTTGCCCTGTGCATTCGGGCCAACAATGATATTATACTTTGGATCAGGCTCAAAGAAGATGCCTGAAAGGTTTTTAAAACCGTCTATCTCGGCACAGGTGATTATCAAACTACCTTTACCTCTCCGCCGTCCTCAAGCTTTACAACGTCGCCGCTTCTGATCTTTTTGCCCCTCATGGTGCATACCTCGCCGTTGACGAGAACTCTGCCTTCCTGAATGAGCATCTTTGCCTCTCCGCCAGAGCCGACGAGCGAAGCAAATTTGAGCAGTGCATCAAGCTTGATGAATTCGGTATTTATCTTTATTTCTTCTGTCATGGTATCGTCCTTCTTATCAGCTGCGGAGCTGTATCGGCATTATGAGGAAGATATAGCTTTCGCCCTCAAGCGGAAGTATCTCTATTACCTTCATTGCACCGTTGAAGCGTATTCTTATCTTGTCGCCCTCTGCAGCGCGGAGAGCCTCAAGGATGAGCTTGTTGTTGAAGCCGATAGTCACAGGCTCACCTGATATATCGCCTGAGATAGCATCATTTACTCTGCCTATGCTTGTACGGCAGCTGATTTTTATAACGCCGTTATCGACCTCGCAGCGTATTGGTGACTTGTTCTTGTCATCTATGATGAGTGAGCAGCGTTCAAGACTTGTGATAAAATCCTTTTTGCTTACTATCACTTCTGTCTTATAGCTTGCAGGTATGCTGAGCTTGTAATTATGGAATGCACCCTCAAGCAGACGTGAAATGACGAAAACATTGTTTATCTCGAAAATTATGTGACGCTCATTCACACAGATATTGCAGTTCTTGTCATCGTCCCTGATAAGTGTGGAGACTTCCTGAAGAGCCTTCTTCGGAACAACGAAGTGATAATCCTCGCTGCTTTCGGTAAGCTCGCATCTGATAGCAAGACGGAAGCCGTCTATTGCCACAAGATTGAACTTTCCGCCTTCGATGTCGAACAGCTCACCTGTAAGGATAGGCTTGCTCTCATTTGTTGAAGCAGCGTAGCTTGTCATATTTATCATAGAGCGGAGGGTTGTGGCATTTACAGTAAAGCCTCTCTGATTGTCAAGGACAGGAAGATCGGGATACTCGTCAGCAGCAATGCCTGAGAAGCTGCACTCAGCAGCAGCCGAGGATATGCTGATGATATTGTTGTCGTCTTTCTCAACAGTGACCTCGTCACCTGGCATTTTTCTTATGAACTCGCTGAACAGTCTTGCATTGACTACAAATTCAGAGCTGTCAGCAGTATTTGCAGTAATAGTGGTCCTGATTCCCATTTCAAGGTTATAGCCTGTAAGCTCGACCGTATTGGGTGAGACCTTGACCTTTATGCCCTCAAGAGCCTGTATGGTGGATTTCTGAGGAACAGCCCGTGAAACGTTGCTGATAGCTTCACTGAGCGAATTTCTGTCACATATAAATCTCATCTGAACAATTACCTCCGTATTGTTTTGATCGGTATGAAATATCATATCCCTTACTGCTCAGACAGATAAATGAATAATATGATATGATATATTTCATAGTAGTATTAGTATAGGGCGTGGAAAAGTTGGTACAAGCCTTTCGCCTCAGAATACAGGCAAAAGCTCGTCCACATTGATGTATTGAAAAATTTCGGACAAACGTTGACAGATCTTTCAGTAAGAAATTTCAGGTTGAACAAGTTTAATCCGGTTGAGTTGAAGTTGAAGAAAAGTGAACAAATCTGTTGATATTACAGATAGTGATATAAAAATCCTCTTAAACAAAAAGTTAACGGTTGAACTCTATCAGTTGATAAAGTTGAAAACAGGATTATTGTCGGATAAACTCGTCAGATGTCACTGTGAAGTTTTCAACACTGTGTTGAATAAGCGGTTGAAAACAGTATTTTCAACTTTTCCAAACAGTAAAATCACTGTCAGGATTTGCTCTTGTCACGGATATCCTTTATGATGTCATTTACGAGATCTCTGAGGTTCTGATCCTTCTGAATAGCCTCTGTTACGCTGTTTACAGAATATACGATAGTTGAGTGGTCACGTCCGCCAAACTCTGTACCTATCGAAGCAAGCGGCATCTGTGTGATCTCTCTCACTATGTAGATAGCGACCTTACGGGCAATAGATACCTGCTGTGAACGCTTGTTTGAGCGAAGGTCTTCAGGAGATACACCGTATGTCTGGGATACCTCGGAGATGATCTTTTCAACAGTTATCGGTATAGGCTGTTCATCTGTGAGCACATCGCGTATAACGCTCTGAGCCATTGAGATCGTGATAGGGCTTCCTGCAAAGTGGTTGAGAGCCTTCAGGCGGATAACTGCGCCTTCGAGCTGACGTATGTTTGATTTCAGGCGGTTAGCCATGAACTCGGATACCTCTGTGGGCATCTTCATATCAAGAAGCTCGCTCTTGCGGTTGATGATAGCAAGCCTTGTCTCATAATCAGGAGCTGAAATATCAGCAATAAGACCGCCCTCAAAGCGTGTTCTGAGGCGTGATTCAAGGGTAATGAGCTCCTTTGGCGGCTTATCGGAGGTAATTACTATCTGCTTGCCCTCCTGATGGAGCTTGTAGAAGGTGTGGAAAAACTCCTCCTGCATTCTCTCCTTGCCGGCAAAGAACTGTATATCGTCTATGAGAAGAATATCGGCGTTGCGGTATTTCTCCTGAAAATCCGAAATAAGGTTGTTCTTTATTGCAGCGATAAGGTCGTTTCCGAAGGTCTCGCTGGTAACATAAACGATATTGAAATCGGGATGATTATTTCTTACCTCATTTGCAATAGCTGTGATGAGGTGAGTCTTTCCCATTCCGGACGGGCCGTAGATGAAAAGCGGATTATAGCCTGATATTTCTCTTTCGCCGCAGTTTTTAGCCACGGATTTACTGCAGGCAAGAGCAAAGCTGTTTGAAGGGCCTTCGATGAATGTATCGAAGGTATAGTCATAGCTTGCGAACTTGTAGGTCTTCTCAAGCTCGGCGTTCTTCTTTTCGAGTTCGTCATCTGTGGGGATATGACCGTTCTGGGAAGAATCGTATGACTCTACGTTGATGATGATATCCACGTCAAGACCGAGTACGTTCAGAAAGGCATCCTTCAGGACAGTAGAATATTTGGTCATTGCGATATTCTTCTGGAAATCGGAATCAACGCTGAAAACAGCATTTTTTCCGTCAAAATTCTGTGTCTTGAGAGGCTCTAACCAAGTTTTTATGGCTATTTCCGGTATTATCTCATTATCACGAATATATTGCTTGATATTCTCGAAAACTTCCTCAAATGAGTTCATAAAAAACCTCCGTATGATTAAAAATTCGGGAGAAAACGTACTTCCTGTGAGCCGTCATTCACTTACGGCGGGATAAATAAAGCCATAATCCCCTACATTAATATATAGTATATTATAACATACAGGCATAGAAATTGCAAGTGAATTTTATATGTGAGAGTTTTAGAAATTCGTTCTGTCTTTCCAACACTTATTTGGCAGATTGTTGAAAACTGTGTTGAAATATTTTTCATATAACGAAATATGCGAAATATCACGCAGAATAAAGGAAAAACAACTGTTGAAAATAATGTTCCGACACACCGTAAACAGCATTTCAACATGATTTATCAACATATTTGCGATCGGACAGCGGAAAACATTGCGGATATATGTTCACCGCAAAAGGCGGTTATTCAGGCTTGATACGGATATACGCCAAATTGATAAAAAGGCTTGCGAAAGGTCGGGCAGACATTGTTCAAAATCATCAAAAATGCGAAAAATCAAAAAAATTTTCGGAAATTGCTTGACAGATATGGAATAATGAAGTATAATCTTATAGTGTAACGCGTACAGGTGTACGTAAATACTGTAATTAGGAGTCGCTCAACAGAACGGCTCTTGTATAACATTAGGCAAGAGAGGAGGACACTGAATATGAAAAGAACATATCAGCCGAAGAAGCTCCACAGAAAGAAGGAGCACGGCTTCATGAAGAGAATGGCTACAAAGAACGGCAGAAAGGTTTTAGCTCGTAGAAGATCTAAGGGCAGAGCAAGATTAACTCACTGACGACGCTGACCACAAAAAATTTAATTTTTTGTGGTCTTTTTTATTAAACTATCTTTATTCGTTTCGGATCGCTTTTGATTCCTATTTTTTGATATTATGCTTTATACGGAAACTCTCAAGGATAACAAGGACTTCCTGAATCTTTACAAGAAGGGGCGGTATATCCCCTCAAAATATTCCGTTATATATGTCAGACCAAACGGACGGCCGTTCAACCGCCTCGGTATTACCGCCGGCAAGAAGATCGGCAATGCTGTTCACAGGAACAGAGCAAAGAGACTCATACGGCTCGCCTACCGCGAGTGTGAGATCGATATGCCCGTAGGTATTGATATTGTTATCGTTGCGCGCACTCATATCTGTGAGATCAAATCTGACGAATATTGTGCGTATATGAAGAAGTACGGAGTAAGTGAGATCGGGAAGATTATCAGAAATATAAAATGAAATATCTTATCATTTCGCTGATAAAGCTTTACAGAAGATTTATTTCTCCGCTTACACCGCCAAAGTGTAAATACTATCCTACCTGCAGCTCTTATGCGCTGACAGCCGTGAGCCGTTTCGGTGCAGTAAGAGGTTCGGCACTTGCTGTCTGGAGAATACTCCGGTGTAATCCGTGGTCAATTGGCGGCATAGATTATGTTCCGGAGAAGTTTACCTTCAAAGTGAAGAAGTATGATTATGAAAAGGACTTTCCGTCAGAGCATGATGCTACTGACTTGAACAATGGAGAGGTATAGACATTGAATTTCTTATATGATCTTATAGGCATCCCTTTCGGCTATCTTATGAGCCTTATCTACAAGATAGTACCGAATTACGCACTTGCTATCATCATCTTTACTCTTGTTACAAAGCTGCTGCTGCTTCCCGTTAACTACAAAACACAGAAAAATGCGGCAAGAATGCAGCTTTTACAGCCAAAGCTTGAAAAAATCAGAAAGGCTTATGAATCAAATCCTCAGAAAATGCAGGAGGAGCAGCAGAAGGTCTACCAGCAGGAGGGCATCAACCCTATGGGTTCATGTCTGCCGCTGTTCATCCAGATGTTCCTGCTGTTCGGCGTTATCGACGTTGTATATAAGCCTATTACACATATCCTTCATATCACAAAATCTGTAAGAACTGCTGCTATCGAAAAGGCATCAGAGCTTGCTGTAAAGCTTCCTGAGCTGGGTATCAACGGCGGAAAGAGCTTTACTTCAAGTAACCTCAGATCTGAGCTTATTACAGCAGAAGCTCTTGAAAAGTGTCCTTCTGAATTTGCCGATCTTGCTGAAGGCTTTTCTCGAAAGGTTTCGGATTTTTCCGAGACATTCAGCGTTTTTGGAGCAAATCTCGGTCAGACACCTCAGTTTCATCCTGAAACATGGAACAGAGAGTCAATAATCCTTTTCTGCATCCCCTTCCTTGCGGGTCTTGCACAGCTTATTTTCTCTCTGTATTCTCAGATACGTCAGAAAAAAACAAATCCTCAGGCAAATGCGGCAGGCGGCGGATGTATGACTGTAATGACATTCCTCATGCCCGTATGGTCTGTATGGCTTGCATTTGAGGTTCCGGCCGGTGTCGGATTCTATTGGATATTCTCATCGCTCTTCAGCTTTGCTATTACTTTCGCTCTCAACTGCTATTTCTCAAAGGACAGAATTGTTGCCATCAATGAGAAGGAAAAGGAGAAGGCTCGTATCTATGCTGAAAAGCACCCCGAAAAAAAGACCTTCATGCAGCGTATGATGGAACAGCAGGCAACTTATGAGCAGCAGCAGGCTGCTATGAGAGTGGACGAAAACGGAGAGAAGATCTCACGCTCGGAAATGAACAAGTACAACCGCGACAAGCTCAAGGAAGCACGTAAGCGTATGGCTGAGAAATACGGCGACGAATACGATGATAATATTGACGAGGAATAAATTAACAGGGAGGTATTTGAAATGACTGAAATTTTTACGGCAAAAACAGTCGAGGAAGCAAAAAATCTTGCAGCTCAGAAATTTGGAAAGAGCATTGACGACATCAGGTTTGAGATCATCGAAGAAGGCAAAAAGGGCGGATTCCTCGGACTCGGAGCAAAGGACGCAAAGGTAAAGGCTACTGTTGAAGATGCTGCACCCGCTGCACCTGTTGAGGCTCCCGCTGCAGCTCCTGTTGCAGAGACAGTTGAAGCAGTAACAGAAACAGTGACAGGAACAGTTGAAACTATCGAAAAAGCAGAAGAAACTGTTAAAGTGGAGACTGCTGCTCCTGCGGCAGATGAGGAGGATTTTTCTCTCGATAATTTCACTCTCATTGAAAATGAAGCTGACTACGATCCGAAGGTTAAGATCGCAAAGGACTATATAACAAGTATACTTCGTGCTATGAACATTGAAGCTGAATTCACTGTTTATCAGAACGAATCAGGTGCTGTTATAAACATTGAAAGTGATAACAACGGTACTATCATCGGCAGAAGGGGTGAGACTCTCGATTCCATCCAGTATCTCTGCTCAATAATCGCTAATAAGGGCGATAAGGATTATTTCCGCATCACTATTGACTGTCTCGGATACAGAAGCAAGCGCAGAGAGACTCTTGAACAGCTTGCAAACAAGGTTGCAAAGTCAGTTCTCAGAACAGGCAGAAGTCAGCCCCTTGAGCCAATGAATCCCTACGAGAGAAGAGTTATCCACTCTGCTATCTCAAAGATAGAGGGCGTTTCTTCACGTTCAGTCGGTGAGGAGCCTTACAGAAAGATCATCATTTCTTCCAACAACCCCAAGAGAGGCGGCGGAGACGGAAGACGCAGAGGTAACCGCGATGACAGACGCGGCGGCGGCAGAGGAAACGGTCGTCGCAGAGAAAGACGTGAGCCATTCGAGCCAAAGGCAATTGATCTCTCAACTTCGTTTGAGAAGGACTACAAGAAGCCCAAGCCTGAGGATTCAATGGAAGGCGGTCTTTACGGCAAGATAGAGCTTTGATCTATTGGTGCCGCGTATCTATAAGCCTTATGGCACAGACATCAAACAACGGCTTTATGCCGTTGTTTTTTTAGGAAGTGATAAATATGTCCACGATAGCGGCTGTTTCAACTCCGAATGCAGTCGGCGGTATCGCTGTGATACGCATATCGGGTGAGAATGCAATTAAAGTGGCAGAGAAAATATTCCGTCCTTACGGGGACAGGAAAGTGGCAGAAATGCAGGGGTATACCTGTGCTTACGGAATTGCCTGCGACGGCGATGAGAGCATTGATGACTGCATTCTGACGGTTTTCCGTGCTCCTCACAGCTATACAGGTGAGGATACTTGTGAGCTTTCGTGCCACGGAGGTCTGTATGTTTCTAAGCGTGTGCTTCGTGCAGCTCTGAAAAACGGTGCTGTAAGTGCTGATGCCGGCGAGTTTACAAAGCGTGCTTATCTGAACGGTAAACTTGACCTCACGCAGGCTGAAGCTGTAATGGATATTATTTCAGCTCGCGGAGAGGCTGAGCTGCGTATGGCAGAACAGCTTCGTGAGGGTGCGACCTTTAAAAAGGTGCGTGTCTGTTCGGACAGGCTGCTGAAAATACTAAGTGGTATTGCAGCGTGGACTGACTATCCCGATGAGGATATTCCCGAAATAGAGCCGTCTGCGCTCAGGTCAGAGCTGTCCGGGATACGCAATGAGCTTGAATCTCTGATTCGTACCTACGATAGCGGAAGAATAATCCGTGAGGGAGTTTCGACAGCTATTGTCGGACGGCCTAATGTCGGTAAATCGACACTTTTCAACTGCCTGAGCGGATGTGAACGCAGTATCGTTACCGATATTGCAGGCACGACCCGTGATGTTGTCGAGGAGACGGTTCGTCTTGGTGATATTGTTCTGCGCCTTTCGGATACCGCAGGCATTCATGATACCGATGATATTATAGAGGGCATCGGAATAGACATTGCAATGAAAACGGCAGAAAATGCTGAGCTTGTCATTGCAGTTTTTGACGGAAACTGTCCTCTGTCGGCGGACGATTTATCATTAATTAATAAAATAAACAAGAAAAAATGTGTTGCTGTTATCAATAAATCAGACCAAGAACAGCTTATTAATACCGAAATTTTGCAAGATAAATTTATACATATTGTATACATTTCTGCTAAAAATCAGGAGGGTATCGAAGAGCTTGAACAGGCTGTCAAGGAGATTTTCAGAATAGAATCAGACAGCTTTTCGGTTGTTCCTGTCGCTAATGAACGTCAGAGACGGTGCGTTGAACGTGCAATAAGTTCTCTTGATGAAGGCATTTCAATAATTGATTTCAGTGAAATGTATGATGCACTTAATGTGGTGCTTGATGATGCTGAGCAATCGCTGCTTGAGCTCACAGGTGAAAGAATAACAGATGCCGTTGTAAACGAGGTTTTCTCGCGTTTCTGTGTCGGCAAGTAATGTTCCACGTGGAACAATTAAAGGAGTTCTTATGTCATATTTAATGGGAGATTTTGACGTTGCCGTTGTTGGTGCAGGTCATGCAGGAGTGGAAGCCGCTCTTGCTTCTGCTCGTCTTGGATGCAGAACCGTTCTATTCACGATCTCGCTTGACCAGATAGCGAATATGCCCTGTAATCCGTCAATTGGAGGTACTGCAAAGGGACATCTTGTCCGTGAAATTGATGCTCTCGGCGGCGAAATGGGCAAGGCCGCTGATGCCTGCTTTATCCAGAGCCGTATGCTTAATCGCGGAAAAGGTCCTGCTGTTCATAGCCTGAGAGTGCAGGCAGACAGAGTAAAGTATCATAATTACATGAAACAAGTCTGCGAATTACAGGAAAATCTCTGTGTAAAACAGGGTGAAGTCACTGAAATTATCTGTGCTGACGGAAAAATTACAGGTATCAGAACGTCGCTTGGTGCAGAATATTCAGTAAAGGCCGTCATAATTGCGACAGGTACTTATCTTAGAGGAAAGATCCACATTGGCGAAAAATCATACGAAAGCGGTCCTGATTCTGCACTTCCGAGCCGTGGTTTGTCAGCAAGTCTGATTGAAAATGGTGTTGAACTTAGACGCTTCAAAACCGGAACACCTTGCCGTGTTCACAAGAGAAGCATTGATTTTGATGCCATGGAGCGGCAGGATGGAGATGAGAATATAGTCCCGTTTTCATTTGAAACATCGTCTGAGAACCTCGAAAATAAGGTGAGCTGTTACATTACCTATACAAATAGTAATACTCATGAAGTCATACTTTCAAACCTTGACAGATCCCCATTATATAGTGGCAAAATAGAGGGAGTAGGTCCAAGATACTGTCCGTCTATCGAGGACAAAGTCGTCAGATTTTCTGATAAACCAAGACATCAGTTATTCGTTGAGCCGATGGGATTATCAACAGAAGAATACTATCTTCAGGGAATGTCATCATCACTCCCCGAAGACGTACAACTAAATTTTCTGAGAACAATAAAAGGACTCGAAAACGTTGAAATTATGCGACCTGCTTATGCGATAGAATATGATTGCTGCGACCCATTGCAGCTTCTTCCAACACTTGAATTTAAGCAGATAGGCGGATTGTATGGCGCAGGTCAGTTCAATGGCAGCTCAGGATACGAAGAAGCTGCCGCGCAAGGCATTGTTGCAGGCATAAATGCTGCTCTTAAGATAAATGGCAGAGAACCAATGATATTGAGCCGCGCAAGCTCATATATAGGCACTCTGGTAGATGATCTTGTAACAAAAGGCTGCTCAGATCCGTACAGAATGATGACTTCACGAAGTGAGTACAGGCTCATTCTTCGTCAGGATAATGCAGATCAGAGACTTATGCCAATAGGTCATAGAATCGGACTTATAAGCGATGAAAGGCTTGAAAAACTTAATAACAAGCTTTCACTGATTGAAGCAGAAAAAAAGAGAGTGTCATCGACTTCCATTGTTCCACGTGAAACATTGAATAATTACTTGGAAAGCATGGGTACTTCCCCTCTTAAAACTGCGTGTAGATTGTCTGATCTAATTCGACGTCCACAGCTGAATTATAACGATCTTGCTCCGTATGACGAATCACGTCCTGATTTGCCTTTTGATGTGTGTGAACAAGTCGAGCTTCAGATAAAATATGCAGGGTACATTGAAAAGCAGCTTGAACAAATTGAGCATTTAAGGAAGCTTGAAGATAAGCTGCTCCCACCAAACACTGATTATAGGCAGGTTTACGGGCTCAGACTTGAAGCTGCTGAGAAGCTGAACAAAGTTCAGCCGTTGTCAATAGGACAGGCTTCGAGAATTTCAGGAGTTTCGCCTGCTGATGTTTCTATGCTCGCTGTATGGCTGCATAAGGAGAGGAGTAAAAACGATGCTTCCTGATTTTGAATTATGTTGCTCGGAATTTGAGAAGAATGGTATTGGCAATTTCAATCGTGAAATTTATGACAAGATGAATATTTATGCAGAATTTCTTGTTGGATACAATAGAAATGTCAATCTGACCGCTATTACTGAACCACATGATATACTCATAAAGCACTTTGTTGATAGTGCAGCTGTTTTGAATTTCGTAGATATTCCCGAAAATTCGTCACTTATTGATGTGGGGACGGGCGCAGGCTTCCCTTCTGTTCCAATCAAGCTGTTTCGTAATGATATAAAACTGACTTTGCTTGACAGTCTCGATAAACGTATTACATTTTTAAAGTTGCTATGTGAAAAACTCGGCATAGAAGCCGAATTCATTCACGGACGCGCTGAGGATATTGCTGATTTGCCTGAATATCGCGAAAAATTTGATTTTTCCTGTGCCCGTGCAGTTGCAAATCTTGCTGTCCTTTCTGAGTATTGTCTTCCATTTGTAAAGGTTGGAGGTAAATTCTTTTCTCTGAAAGGTCCGAATGAACAGATAGAATCTGCCGAGAATGCTATAAATGTTCTTGGAGGCTGCTGCGATCAAGTAAATGATTATTCAATTGACGGCGATCAGAGGCGTATTGTTCAGGTAAATAAAATTTCGCAGACTCCGTCAAAATACCCCAGAAATAGCGCACAGATAAAGAAGAAGCCGCTCTGACAAATGAATAATTATGCATTTTTTCCGTCATAATGTTGAATTATGGCGGATTTTTTATATGGTTTATATTTCCCGAAAGTGTTATGATTGGTTTATTAAATGACACGGAGGTAAAAATATGCCTGTTTTTTTAAATCTATCTAAGGAAAAGCAGATCAATAAAGTCGTTGAGATCAGTACAGAAAAGATATGTTCAAATCCAAATCAGCCCCGTACAGATTTTGAAGACGATGATCTGACTGCTTTATCAGAATCTATCGCACAGAATGGTATACTTCAACCGCTTTCTGTACGCCGCAGAGGTGATGAATACGAGTTAATTGCAGGCGAAAGAAGGCTGAGAGCTGCTGAGCTTTGCGGTCTTGAATCGGTACCCTGCATAATTCATGACATAAGTGAACAGTGTTCTGCTATTCTTGCTCTTGTAGAGAATATTCAGAGGCAGGATCTTTCTTTTTTTGATGAAGCGGCTGCGATTGAGAAGCTTATAAGCTATTATGGAATGACTCAGGAGGAAGCTGCTGAAAAACTTGGAAAGGCGCAGAGTACCATTGCAAATAAGCTGCGGCTGCTTCGTCTTACATCCGATGAGCGTATGCTTATAACAAAGCACAACCTGACTGAACGCCATTCAAGAGCATTGCTGAAGCTTGCAAGCCCTGAGGAGCGTATTTCTGTTCTCGAAAAAGTAATAAACAATAAGCTTAACGTTGACAGGACTGAAAAGCTGGTTGATGATTACATAGGAATTAAAAAGGAGAAGCAGAGTTACCGCAAGCGTTCAAGGGTATTTCAAAATGTAAAGATATTCGTCAATACTATCAATAAGGCAGTTGAGACCATGCAGGCTGCCGGAATTCTTGCTGATTCGAGAAAAATACAGTCTGAGGACTATATAGAATACCGTGTTCGTATTCCTTTGCAGAAAAAATAATGTTTCACGTGAAACATTTTTGCTTGCATATATATGATCTGTTCCACATGAAACGTTGCTATTTTTGTTTCACGTGGAACATTTTTATAAAATGGTCATTTAAAGTATTTACATCCGGCTATAAAAGTGTTATAATAGAAATACACTACTATGGAGGATGATCGTATGGGAAAGATAATCGCGGTCGCAAATCAGAAGGGCGGTGTTGGTAAGTCAACCACTGTCATCAATCTTGCGGCGTATCTCGGGAAACGAGGAAAAAAGGTGCTCTGCATTGACATTGATCCTCAGGGCAACTCTACAACGGGCTTAGGTATCAAGAAAAAGGGCGTTGAGGTCTCGATATATGATGTTCTCATTGGCAAGGCGAGAATTCAGGACGCCGTATTATCCACTCCGTTCGATAACCTGTGTGTTGTTCCGGCGACAGAAAGCCTTGCAGGTGCGGAGATAGAGCTTCTGAATATGGAGAATCGTGTGAATCGCCTTAAAATGCAGACTCTCGTCGTTAAGGACTGCTTCGACTACATCTTCATTGATTGTCCGCCTGCTCTCGGAACGCTGACGATAAATGCGCTTGTTGCCGCAGATTCGGTAATGATACCTATGCTTGCGGAGTTCTTTGCGCTTGAGGGACTATCACAGCTCACGAATACTATAAAAATAGTTAAAACTAATTACAATCCGTCTCTCGATATTGAGGGAATTCTTTTCACGATGTTCGACGGCAGGTTGAATATCGCTAATGATGTTGTTTCTGAGGTCGAGAAATACTTCCCCGGTAAAGTATTCCAGACTAAGATACCGCGAAATGTCCGTATTTCCGAAGCTCCCAGCCACGGCAAGCCCATTGCCTACTATGACAAGAGTTCAAAGGGATCGGATTCATATTTCCTTCTCGGACAGGAACTTCTCGGAGAGCCGCTTGTGCTCCCGAAGAAGAGAAGAAGAGGTATTTTCACCTTCTCAAAGGATACAAAAAAGAAGAAAGGATGATATAATTGGCAAAAGGTGGTTTAGGCGCGGGACTCGATATGCTTTTCAATGACAATTCAAGTGATGTTCAGATAAAGAAAACACTTCGTTTGTCTGAGATAGAACCAAACCGTGACCAGCCGAGAAAAACTTTCAGCGATGATGCAATAGCGGCACTTGCTGATTCGATCCGTGAGCACGGTGTGCTCCAGCCGATACTTGTACGTCCGATAAGCTCGGGCGGATACCAGATAGTTGCAGGTGAGAGAAGATGGCGTGCAGCACGTATGCTCGGACTCGACGAGATACCCGTTACCATTCGGGAGCTGTCTGATTCCGATGCAATGCAGATAGCAATCATTGAGAATCTACAGCGTGAGAACCTCAATCCTGTTGAAGAAGCGTGCGGTTACAGCGAGCTTATTGAGAAGTACGGCATGACACAGGAAAAGGTCGCAAAAATGGTCGGCAGGTCGCGTTCGGCAATCGCTAATTCCGTGAGAATGCTTGAGCTTCCGAAGCGCGTGCTCAAGATGCTTGAGGACGGTCAGCTTTCCGCAGGTCATGGAAAGGCACTGCTAAGCTTTGATGATGAGGAGATGTTAATTGCAATAGCTAACCGTGCGGCTGACGGAGGTATGACTGTTCGTCAGGTGGAACGGCTCGCGCAGAAGTCTGCTGAAGCTTCAGTAGAGAATGAGAAGAAATCATCTTCGCGTATTGACAACTATTTCAAGGAGATGGAGATCTCTCTCAAGGAGCGGCTCGGACGCAAGGTAAAAGTCGATTACGGCAAAAACAAGGGCGCTCTCATACTTGAATTTTATAATAAGGAAGATCTTGCAGCTCTCGCAGAGAAGCTGACAGATGAAGAATAAAGGAGAATAGAAAATGATAGATATTAAGCTTATCAGAACAAATCCGGAGCTCGTTAAGGAAAACATCAAGAAGAAATTTCAGGACGAGAAGCTTGAGCTTGTTGACAAGGTTGCAGAGCTCGACAAGCAGTACAGAGAAACAAAGGTGGAGTGCGACAGCCTCCGCAATCAACGCAAGGTAAAGAGCAAGGAGATCGGCGGACTTATGGCTAAGGGCCAGAAGGACGAAGCCGAGAAGGTGAAGGCTGAGGTAGCTCAGCTCGGTACAAAGCTTGAGGAGATGGAAGCTCTTGAAGTCAAGCTTGAAGGCGATATACGTCAGATAATGCTCGTTATCCCGAACATCATCGACGAAAGCGTACCGATAGGCAAGGACGACAGCGAGAACGTTGAAGTCGAGAAGTTTGGCGAGCCTGTTGTACCAGATTTTGAGATACCCTACCATGTTGATATAATGGAGAAGGTAAACGGAATTGACCTTGACAGTGCCCGCAAGACCAGCGGCAACGGATTTTACTATCTCTGCGGCGACATCGCACAGCTCCAGTCATGCATACTCTCTTATGCACGCGACTTTATGATAGACAAGGGCTTCACATACTACATTCCTCCGTTTATGATAAGAAGCGACGTTGTTACAGGCGTTATGAGCTTTGCTGAGATGGAAGGCATGATGTACAAGATAGAAGGGGAGGATCTCTATCTTATCGGTACATCGGAGCATTCAATGATAGGTAAATTCATTGATACCATAATCCCTGAGGGCGAGCTTCCAAAGACTCTTACAAGCTACTCTCCGTGCTTCCGTAAGGAGGTAGGTGCTCACGGCATCGAGGAGCGCGGCGTTTACCGTATACACCAGTTTGAGAAGCAGGAAATGATAGTTGTCTGCAAGCCCGAGGAGAGCATGGACTGGTTCCATAAGCTGTACAGCTATACAGTTGAATTCTTCCGCACTCTTGATATTCCTGTCCGCACGCTTGAGTGCTGCTCGGGAGACCTTGCCGACCTCAAGGTAAAGAGCCTTGACGTTGAAGCATGGTCTCCGAGACAGAAGAAGTATTTCGAGGTAGGAAGCTGCTCCAACCTTGGTGATGCACAGGCACGCAGACTCGGCATCAGAGTCAAGGACAGCGACGGCAACAAGTACTTTGCTCACACTCTGAACAATACAGTTGTAGCACCTCCGAGAATGCTTATTGCCTTCCTCGAGAACAATCTCAACGAGGACGGCAGCATCCGCATACCTAAGGCACTCCAACCTTATATGCGCAAGGAAATGATAAAGGTTCCGGAAAACAAGTAATAAAAAAGAATCGGCTGAGGGCATATCGCCTTCAGCCGATTCTTCATGTTAGGAAAGGTTGGGTCGTAAAATTCTTATTACTTGTTAGGAAGCTCTGACTCTGCCTGTTTTGCTGCCGAACAGAGGCAGAATGAGAAAAATGATATTGTACCTCCGATGAAAGCACCGATCATCATCTCAACCATATTGTTCACCTCATCTTTCATCTGTAATTTTTTCACGTTATTTCTTTTTTTCTTAATTATGAGGTGCAAACCTTAAACTAACCTTAAATTTTACTACATTTTTCAAAAAATAACAGAAATATTACAGAATGTAGAATTAGTGCCGGTCTGAGAATCCGTCTCCCCATTTTGCCGCAGTACACAGACACATTGTAAATACTCCAACGATGCCGCCGAAAAAGCTTCCGATAATGAAACTGAGCATAATATCACCCCATGATATATTATGCTCGGGTTTTTTATCTGTATACAAAATACGGGACGGATCATCGTCTGTTTTCCTGAACTTAATGAATAGGAAAAAGACAATTTTCCGTCCCGTAATATCACTTCTGGATATGTCCCTCTTGCTCGGGAGCTTCCGTAGTGAAATTGGTTTTGGGAATATAGCCTATTTTTTCATTTGTTTTGACGAGGAGCCAATCGTCCTCCTCCTTGTAGACCTCGGCAGGAAAATCGGGATATGCATATCCGTTGAGGTACTTTTCACCCGGCTTGTTAAGGAGGTTGATGTATTCCTTACCTGTTGGCATTTTAATCCAGCCTGTGTACAGTACGCTGAGACCGTCAATGGATACAGGGGAATAATCGTTAGTTGGCTTCTCAGTGGTTTCATTTTCCTGTGCAGTAACGTAGGTGGTTTTTCTGCTTGTTGTTTTTTTATCACCATCGCATGAGACAGCTCCTGCACATACAGCAGCGCATATCAGTGCAATGAATAATGCTTCAGCTTTTTTCATATTTGACCTCCTGTCAAAATAATACTACACATACATTATATCATATTCAGACAGAAATAGCAAGACGTACAAATATTATGTTCTGTAATTTCGTGGCAGCTCACTTTATTACTTTACAGCGAGGTTTTGTGCGTACAATGTTTCACGTGAAACAATCAGTGTTTGACAAGTTGCAAAATTCGTATTATAATAAATGTAGTTTCAATATTTCTTGATGTCAGGCTCATTTTGCCCTGAAGGGCAAAACAAAGTGCAGGTAAAACTATCAATATATATGGAACATGCGTGACACATTATTGTAAATACGAATACAAAGCCGTTCGGGCTAATGTTATAATTTTACAGGAAAGGAGATAATTATGGAATGTCAAAGGGACAAGAAAGGAAAGAGCAGACTGATACTTCCGCATGACTATTGTGTGGTGGATATTGAGACCACAGGTCTGACTCCGACAGAGAGCGAGATAATCGAAATTTCAGCAGTGAAGTACAGGGATCTCAGAAAGGTCGATACTTTTACCACGCTTGTCAGACCTGAAAAGAAAATTGGAGAGATGATCACAGAGCTTACAGGAATAGATAATGAAATGGTAGCCGATGCACCCGATGTTTCCGAGGCAATACTCCGTTTCAGTGAGTTTGCCGCAGATGATATCCTCATGGGTTACAATGTGAATTTTGATGTCAACTTCCTGTATGATGCACTGATGAAATGTTATGGAAAAGCTCTCAGCAATGACTTTGTTGACGTTCTGCGGCTGACGAGAAAGGCTCTGCCAAACTTTGAAAGGCGGTCACAGACAAGAGTCGCGGCATTTTATGGTATACCTATCAGAGGAGCTCACCGCGCCGAGACTGACTGCGAGATATGCAATGCCATCTATCAGCGGATGAGAGAGGAGCCCTGCATCATCGAATGGACAAAGGGCAGGACTTCTGTGTAAAGCAAGGGAAAACATTAACTGCATTTAGTGCCGCTGACGTTCGTAACTGACAGCCGCACATATATGCGCACAGAAAAGGACCGGACAAAATGGTATTGACGGAATATGATAGTATGCCGCTGTTATGAGAACGGCGGCTCTATCTTTGTTATATGAAAGGAAATGAGGATAATTGAATACTGTTGACATTCTCCGCGACTTAGCGATAATTGTAGTGTGCGCAAAAGCGTTCGGACTTATAGCGCGCAAGCTCAGGGCACCAATGGTCGTCGGGGAAATTATTGCAGGACTTGTTATCGGGCCATGTCTGCTGGATATCGTCAAGCCGACAGACTTCATCAGCATGATGGCGGAGATAGGAGTCGTGCTGATAATGTTCTCCGCAGGTCTTGAGACGAATTTGCAGGAGCTGAAGAAATCAGGGCTTGCAGCGTTTATCATAGCCTGTGTCGGAGTTCTGGTGCCGCTTGTGGGAGGCTCGCTCCTGTATATGGGAATGTACGGATTTGCTGCGTTCGGTACTGACGAGTTTTTCAAGGGCGTTTTTATCGGCTGTATAATGACAGCGACCTCCGTTGGTATAACTGTTGAGGTGCTGAAGGAAATGGGACATCTCAGCAGCAGAGTCGGACAGACCATCCTCAGTGCTGCTATCATTGACGACATCATCGGCATTATTGTGCTGACGTTCGTGCTCGGATTCAAGGATCCGAACAGCAACACTCTGCTCGTATCGGGTAAGATAGTGCTGTTTCTGGTGCTGTCAGCAATACTCGGCTATATCTTCTACAAGATATTCAAGCTGTACGATGAAAGACATTCGCATACGCGCCGTATCCCGATAATAGCTATCGGACTGTGCCTTGTCATGGCATTTGTTGCTGAAAAGTATTTCGGCATCGCCGACATAACAGGAGCATACATTGCAGGCATCATACTCTGCAACACCCGTGATGCCGAATATATTGACCGCAAGGTAAGCATAAACGGATATATGTTTTTTGCGCCGATGTTTTTCGTCGGCATTGGTCTCAAAACTGATTTCAGCGGTGTTGATAAGAGCATGATACTGTTTTCAATAGGCTTTGTAATAGTTGCTCTGCTGACAAAGATAATCGGCTGCGGTCTGGTGTCGAAGTGCTTCAGCTACAAGTGGACAGACTGCCTGAAGATCGGTATCGGTATGATGACACGCGGCGAGGTCGCACTCATCATTACAAACAAGGGACTGGGGCTCGGAATAATTGATTCATCATATTTTACAGCGGTAATATTGCTTATTATCGTTTCGAGCATAGTAACGCCGATGCTCCTGAAGCTGCTGTTCAACAAATTTCCCGAACAGCTTCCTGTCGGAGATAAAAAAATCGGGCAGAGCTCATAAGAGCTGCCTGTTGTATGAAACTGCCGGGCTTGACAATCGTCAAGCCCTATGCTATAATGTGATATATTGTCTGAAGCTGAGGGAAGTGCGGTGAGAATCCGTCGCAGCAGTCACTACCGTATGGCGCATGCCGAAGTCGGGTCGCTCGTCAGGCAATTCTGATATTCACGTTTTTGGACAGTGGAAAACGGAAATCATAAGCTGCACCCATGTCGGCTTATTATGTCTGATGAAGCTTTCCTGCTGAGGAAAGCTTTTTTTTATTGTCCCGATAACAGAAGGAGAGTTATTATGAAAAAAATCATCACAGCGGCAGCCGCCGCACTTATTACCTGCTCAGCAATGAGCCTCACCTCATTTGCTGCGGAAGCATCAGCCGATGTATTTGTTTCAGTTTCAGATGAGAACGGCAAGCTTGCCGTTGCTCATGAGGCAGTAACAGTATCCGATACAGACAGAGACGGAAAGCTCACGGTCTGTGATGCGCTGGTGTGCGCTCACGACAGTTTCTATGAGGGCGGAGCTGCGGCAGGCTTCAAAGCATCACAGACTCAGTATGGTATCAGCCTCGACAAGCTCTGGGGAACAGAGAACGGCGGCAGCTACGGCTACTGCGTAAACAGCTCCTCATGCCTCAGCCTGTCGGATGAGATAAAAAGCGGTGACAGTGTTTACGCTTATGTATACCCTGATGTGAATGCATGGAGCACGACGTTTTTCAGCTGGTTCGATAAGAATGAAGCAGATGCCGAACAGGGTGCGGAGGTTGAGCTGACGCTTCTCCGTACAAGCTACGACGAGAATTATCAGATGGTGCCTGTTCCGGTTGAGGGAGCCGATGTTACGATAAATGGCAGGAGCTCGGGATATAAGACCGATGCAGAGGGCAGAGCCGTGATAAAGCTTGATGATTCAGGCAGAAATGTCATCAGTGCGGAAGCAGAAGGAATCATACTCATTCCGCCTGTATTTATTGCCAATGTTGACGGAGAGGAGACAGCTGTATCAACGGCTTCGGCAACTGCTGCTGTGACAACTGCAACAAAAACGACAGCCACAACTGCCGTATCAAAGTCCTCCGCTGTGTCAACCTCGGCAGGCAGCCGGTCCCCGAAGACAGGCGATACAGATGCAGCCGCCGCTCTCGTTGTTCTCGGAGCAGGAGCACTTACAGCGTTTGCTCTGAGAAAAAAGAATGAAGACTGATGTGTTCAGGCTCATGTGTCGGGCAGCAGCTTTTATGCTGCTGCTCGCGCTTGTACCGATAAGAGCCGCAGGATATGACCGCTCCGCTGACGAGATAGACGGCCTTATCAGCGATATTATTTCATACAAGCTCGAGTGCTCGGGCGCAGATGATATTGACGGCTGGATAGACGGCAGTCTGACTGACGGAGCAGGTGTGATGTCTGACTGGTATATCATTGCACTCAGTCAGTACGGTCAGTATGATATGAGCTCATACAGGCAGGCTCTCATGGGCTATATCAGCGAGAATAACGTACATTCGGCTGTTACGCGTGAGAAGTACGCACTTGCGCTCTGTGCGGCAGGCAGCGACAGTGAATGCATATACGATGTGCTTGGCAATTTGACAAATGACAGCGGCATAATGAGCAGGATATACGGGCTGCATCTTCTGAATAACGGATTCGCTTTCGGAGATCTTACCTGTACGGCTGTCATTGATGATCTTCTCAGCCTTCAGTTTGCGGACGGCGGCTGGGCACTGTTCGGTGAATACGGCGACATTGATGTTACAGCCATGACGATACAGGCACTTGCGCCGTATTATGACGAGTACAGTGACGTTCAGGAAGCGATAGACCGCGGGCTCGGCTTCCTCTCGGAAAAGCAGATGAGTGACGGCGGCTATCAGAGCTTCGGCACGCCCAATCCTGACAGCTCCGCACAGGTTCTGACTGCGCTTTCCGCGCTTGGTATCGACTGCGGCAATGACAGCCGCTTCATCAAGGACGGTTGCACTGTTATCGACAGTATGCTCACATATCGGATACCCGACGGCGGATACAGTCACGTTTCGGGCGGCAGCGTTAACGAGACTGCCACGATACAGGTATTATGCTCCTATATTGCGTACAGCCGTATGCTCAGCGGCAATACTCCGTTCTATATCCTTGACGGCTGGCAGGAAGAGCAGACTGACAGTGATACAGCATCAGAAACGACCGTAACCGCATTGGCAGAGAAAACCGTCACAACGGAAACATCTGCGGTCTTGTCAACGGTGAGTACATTTGTATCCGCTGCGGCTTCGTCAGTTTCACAATCTGTAAAAACCACGGTTTCCGCTGCCTTGTCAGCCGAGCCGACAGATACGGCGGCACAAACTTCAACAGCCGTATCAGCAGCGCAGAGCGGCGTATACAAGCCGACAGCCATACTTATCATTATCAGCGCAGGAGCAGTTCTGTCCGTTCTTCTGCTTGCACTCGGAAAGCGCAGCATGAAGAATTTCATTTTTATCGGAGCTGCTGCCGCGGCAGGTATCATTATCGTTCTTGTGACGGATATACATTCTCCTGACGAATACTATGCACAGTCGGAGAACGCGGATAATACCGCAGGTACGGTCACTCTGGAGATACGCTGTGATACGGTCGCAGACAGGTCTGACAATGAATATATACCCGATGACGGCACTGTTCTCGTTCCGACAGAATTCGGCATCTCAGAGGGCGATACTGTCTGTGATGTACTCATTGAAGCTGCGAGGAAATACGGGATACAGGTCGATATGCGCGGTACAGGAAAGACGGGATATGTTGCAGGGATAAATTATCTGTATGAGCAGGATTTCGGTGACCTTTCAGGCTGGGTATTCCATGTGAACGGCATTTCCGCTTCGTGCGGCTGCAGTGAATACGAGCTGTCTGACGGAGATGTTATAGAATGGCTTTACACCTGCGAGATAGGACATGATCTGAATGAGGTATATGAGGAATGAGGAGCTTTTCTGACTTTGACCCTGCTGCGGTCACAATATGGTTTTTCAGCGTGATCGGGATCGCAATGTTCTCGGGACATCCGTTGCTGATAGGCATATCTCTTGCAGGAGCACTGCTGCTTTTTCTTGTGTTCAACGGCACAAAGCACCTCAGCTCGCACCTTTTCTTTCTTCTGATGTTTGCAGTGCTTACAGTTGTGAATCCGCTCATTTCACATAACGGTGCGACAGTGCTGCTGGTGATAAATGACCGCCCATTCACTCTTGAAGCTCTGCTTTATGGTGCAAATTCTGCCGCAATGATAGTCGGAGTCATCTACTGGTTCCGCTCCTTTACACAGATAATGACGAGCGAGAAAATACTCTGTGTTACGGGAGCTTTCTCCCCGAAGCTTGCACTTGTGCTGTCGATGGCACTACGTACCGTGCCAATGCTCGTACACCGTGCAGAACAGGTCAGCAGCACCCAGAAGGCGATGGGACTTTACAGCGATGACAACATCATTGATGACATACGCGGACGTTCGCGCGTATTCTCGATAGTCTCGATGTGGGCACTCGAAAACGGCATAATCACTGCTGACAGTATGAGCGCACGCGGCTACGGAAGCGGCAGGCGGACTCAGCTTCGCAGATTTCGCTTTACTGTATCGGATGCCGTATTCACGCTTGTGACACTCGCTCTCCTTGCCGTGACTGCGGCGGCTTCGGCATTGGATTCGCTTTCATATACATTCTATCCGCACATCAGTATTACGTCCGAGGGCGTACTCGGTCTGTGCGGAGCCGCAGCCTACGGAGTGCTTGTGCTTCTGCCGGTTATTATAGAAACGGAGGTGTCGCTGAGATGGAAATACTTGCGGTCGAAGATCTGACATTTACTTATCCGAGGTGCTCTGAGCCTGCTGTAAAGGACGTTTCATTCTCTCTTGAAAAGGGTGAACTGGCAGTGCTGTGCGGAGCTTCCGGAAGCGGGAAAACCACACTCCTGCGTATGCTCAAGCGCGAGCTGACACCGCTCGGCGAACGTACGGGACGTATCATTTTCCGTGGAAATGATATTGCAGAGCTTGATGAGCGTACATCTGCGGCGCGTATCGGTTTTGTCATGCAGCAGCCCGATCAGCAGATCGTGACTGATAAAGTCTGGCATGAGCTTGCATTCGGACTTGAGAATCTCGGCGTTCCGCAGAACGAGATCGCACGCCGTATAGCCGAAACAGCAAGCTGCTTCGGTATTGAGGAATGGTACGACAGGAACACTGAGGAGCTTTCTGGCGGACAGAAGCAGCTTCTCAATCTTGCGGCAGTGCTTGTCATGCAGCCCGATATTCTTATCCTTGATGAGCCGACAGCTCAGCTTGACCCCATTGCTGCGGCAGACTTCATTTCCGTGCTGAGACGGCTGAATCAGGATATGTCGCTGACCATGATAGTGGCAGAACACCGCCTTGAGGAAGTCGTACCGGTATGCGACAGACTGATGATAATGGAGAACGGTGCTCTTACAGCAAATGGTTCTCCCGAGCAGGTGATACCCACTCTTCGCGGTCAGGGTACACTTCTCGGGATGCCTGCGGCAGCACGTCTCTATACCGAGCTTGAAGACGGCGGAAGCTGTCCGCTTACCGTGCGTGATGGCAGAAGCTACGTCGAGAGCACCTATCGCTGTGAAGTAACGGAGCTTCCTGCGGAAAATTATACTGTTCCCGATCTGCCTGCCCTGACGCTGAGCAATGTGTGGTTCAGATATGACCGACACTCCCGTGATATTATCAAGGGGCTTGAGCTGTCGGTCGGAGTCGGCGAGATATTCTGCATACTCGGCGGCAACGGCTCGGGCAAGACAACGGCTCTCAGCACAGCGGCAGGCTTGCTGAAGCCGTATAAGGGAACGATACGGGTGTTCGGAAAAAAGCTCGGAGACTACCGCAACCGCTCGCTCTACCGTGAATGTCTCGCACTTCTGCCGCAGGATATACAGACCACCTTTCTGCACAATTCCGTGCGCGAGGAGCTTGACGAATGCGGCGCGGATTTATCAGCTCTTCCGTTTGACATTTCACCGCTCCTTGACAAGCATCCGTATGACCTTTCAGGCGGTGAGCAGCAGCTTGCCGCGCTTGCAAAGGTGTTTGCCGCAAAGCCGAGACTGCTGCTGCTCGATGAGCCGACAAAGAGTCTCGATGCAGAGGCAAAAGCAGGAATGACCGCAGTTCTGCGCAGTCTTAAGGCTTCGGGGATAACTGCGGTAATTGTGACGCATGATCCTGAATTTGCTGCCGACTGTGCTGACAGGTGTGCAATGCTCTTCGGAGGGCAGATAGTTTCTGTCGGAACACCAATCGAATTCTTTTCCGCCAGCAGCTTTTACACGACAGCAGTCAGCCGCATGACACGCGGCTATTATAACGGAGCTGTTACCGTTGCGCAGGCGGCTGAGCTCTGCCGCGCAAACGGCAGGAAGGAGAGCCTGTTATGATAGTTATACGAAGCCGCAGCATCAGAAACCTGATAAAGATAACAGTACCGTTTATTGCTGTACCGCTGATAACAGTCGCAGGAGCACTTGTATTTGACAGGAAGCGGCATATCATCATTTCATTCGCCGTTGCGGCAATGGCACTGCTGCTGTTCATAGCAGGCTTTGAGCGCAAGACCTCAGGCTCGCGGCGGCTGGTGATAGTGTCGGTGATGACAGCTCTGTGCTTTGCGGGAAGATTCATTCCTGTCATCAAGCCTGTTGCCGCGCTCACGATAATCACCGCGCTGTATCTCGGCGGTGAAGCAGGCTTCCTTGTCGGAGCTATGGCGGCAGTGCTCTCGAACTTCTATTTCGGGCAGGGGCCGTGGACAGCGTTTCAGATGCTTGCGTGGGGCATTACGGGACTTTTCGCAGGATTTCTCGCCGAGCCGCTGAAACGTCACAGGTGGCTTCTGCTTGTCTACGGAGCAGTTATGGGTGTGGTCTGCTCATTTGTCATGGACATCTGGACAGTGCTGTCCTACTCTGACGGATTCAGCATCAGGCTGTATCTGGCAGCACTGGTCACGGCAATACCGCATACTGTGATATATGTGGTA